>JAJXZC010000168.1 GCA_021780275.1 Pseudomonadota bacterium | reverse complement strand
CCAGACGCTGAATTTCAGCAACGGCGCTTGGGCTATCGTCGATCCGCCACCCCCCACGCTGGCGCAGCTTGCGGCGATGCTATCCTCCGCCGCCAGTCAGCTCTGCATGAATGTCACGCGGCAGATCGCCCCTGACGCCACTCATCAAAACGCCTACCAGATCATCTCAGGCATCTTGCTCGCCAATAACGGCGTCGCCCCGACGTCCGGTCCGGCGGCGCAGATGTTTGCAGATTATGCCCAAAGCCTCGGCCAGACGACAACGCAGATGGCCACCATGGTCGGCGCTGGGGCGAGTGCTGCTCTCAGCTTGTCGACTGCGCTGGCGACGCTTCAGTCAGCGGCTGCTGCGGCGACGTCGGTTACGGGGCTTCAGACCGCCCTGACCGCCTTCAACACGTCGATCAACAACACCCTCTCGGGGCTGACCACCGCCGGCGTGAAGGTGACGACCCCTCCCGCAATCTCCATCGTGGGCATCAATGCATGACGATCACCGCGACGGCTTATACCAATGACGATTTCCAGATGTCATTGGACCTGACGAACTGGGCGTCCATTTACACGCTGTCGTCATGCGCCTTCAAACTCCAGATCCGACCGTCGGCCGGGTCTCCCACCCTCACGCTCGGGTTCTCCAGTAACGTGGCTGACGGGGTGGCTGGAACGGCGACGTTGAACGCCAACGTGATTGTGTTCTGGGCCCCGTTAAGTGTGGTCAAAACAATCCCTCCCGGCGTCTATGCGTTCGATTTCGGGCTGATTCCTCCCGGCGGCGACTTTATCCGCATCGACGGAGGAACGATCACTTTTGAATCGGGTGTGACCGTCCCATGAGCAACGCCGACACCGTCGTCATCACGTCGTCGACGATCTCGTCGCCGACCCCAGCGCCGTCTCCCCTCCCCGTCGATCTGACGAACATCATCGCGGCGGTAACCGCCGCGCAATCCGCAGCCGCATCATCCGCCTCGTCGGCGTCGGCGAGCGCCGGCTCCGTGTCGGTCAACGCATCGAATGCCGCCGCGAGCGAGTTGGCCGCCGCCAACAGCGCGTCGGCGGCGGCGAGCAGCGCCGCTCTTTCGGCAAGTTATGCGACGGGACTTTCTATCGGGACGGTCTCTACCGGGACACCAAATGTCACCATCACCGGTGTCCCGGGATCATTGAAAATGAACTTTACGCTCCCCCCCGCCGGAGCGCCAACCTCGACGGTCCTTGGCGGTGTCTTTTCGTCAAGCGCGCCCGCAAACGAATTTACAGCCGGTGTGGATACATCTGGCAATCTTGTTTATTCAGCGCTCACTGCGAGCAACGTTACGGCGGCCCTGACCTTCACGCCGATCAATAAGGCCGGAGACACGTTTACGGGAAACGTGACGATCAGTGCGGCCAACAACTCGACGCTGACGCTCGACGCCTCATCGGCAGGCTATCAGCCTTCCATTTTTTTTCAGCAGGCAGCGACGAATAAGTGGCAGATCGGAGCGGAGGGGTCTACGGATGCCTCTTTCTTCGTCTATAACTGCTCCACCGCGACAACCGTTCTATTCATCGACTTCGCGACTGACATAACGGTTGTCGCGGGGGGCATCGCGCTCACGGGCCTCGATCCGGGGGGCGCCCATCTTCGCATGGAAAACGGAGGATACGGTGCCTTCCTTCGAAACGACGGAACCTCGCTATGGATCTTAGGCACCCCCTCCGGCTCCCCGGCTGGGACGTGGAATTCGTATCGGCCATTCGAGTTCAATCTGACGACGGGGGTCGTTAATCTCGACGGGGGGGGCAACGGGCTTGTTCTCGGGACTGCGGCGTCGACGCCCAGCGTGCCGGGAAATCTGTCCGTCGGCGGATCTATTACCGTGGTCGCCTCTGTTACAGCGGCGACGGCGACCGTCAACAGCGCGGCGGTGAACGGCGTCGGAAAAGTCGAATGGTTTGCCTTCAGCGCGGCTCCTGCGGGATATATGACAGCCAACGGCGCGGCTGTGTCACGCACGACCTACGCGACGCTGTTCAACGCCATCGGGACGACATTTGGGGCGGGCGATGGCTCGACCACCTTCAACCTCCCAGATCTGCGCGGCGCTTTTGTGCGCGGATGGGACAATGGCCGTGGGCTTGATTCGTGGTCTGGGCGCCCGTTCGGCACGTATCAGGGCGATCAGTTCGGGAGCCATGGCCACGGCGTCAACGATCCGGGTCACTCGCACGGCGTCAACGACCCGGGCCACGCGCACGGCTACACGTCCCCGAATGGCGCTCCGTCATACTATCAGGGCGCCTACGGCCCATACACGAATCTATCCGGCGCCCCTGTTGGGGGCGGGACCAACGGCAATGGCACCGGGATCTGGCTTTCCGGCAGCGGCACCAGCATCTCCATACAAGCCAGCGGCGGCGCCGAGACAAACCCCAAAAACGTCGCCCTCCTCCCGTGCATCAAATATTGATCGCCATGACCAATCCTCCAGTCGCCTACAACTATGATCCGCACGACGGCCGCTATATAGGTTGCGAGAATGTCGTCGCGTCCCCCCTCGATCCGCCGGGTGTCTGGCTGATCCCCGCTCACTCAACTCTCATCGAGCCTCCAGCCGCTAGCCCGAATCAGATCGCGGTGTTCAGAGATGGCGAATGGTCTCTGCTTGCTGACCATATGGGAGAAACGTGGTTTGATCAGTTTGGTCGCCCTTTCGCCGTCATGGGAATTGGTGACCCATCTGAGGCACGCCTCAAACCGCGACGCCCGTCACGTCTGAGCATCTGCGTCGCCTTTGTCGCCAATCTCTGGCGCGCCGTTAGGGTGCGCCATTGACATCCATGAGCGCAGCGGCGCCCGCCTCATAGGCGCTGACAACCAAGAGAGACGGTGCCCTTTCAAAACCTGCTTCGGGCGGGATCGCTTGCGCTTGCGTTTGCGGCGACCCCGGCCTCCGCCTCCGCTGTCTTCGGATTTGGCAATGTGGATCTTCAACCTGTTCCGCCACCAAAAGAAGTTCGACATTCACGCGCCGCGCGTTCGCGCCATCATCGCGTCCGGGTCGTCCTGCGCGAAGCTGTGGCGGCGCCCCTTTGGCGAAGCGACGCCGGAGGCGATGAAAGCCTCCTGCGCGTCGCCCGCCGCTACGTCGGCTCCGGGAACTTCACCGGATTCCACGAACAGTGGTGCGCAGACGCCATGCGGGCATGGCTGCGCGCCTCCGGTCACCCGATAAGCGGGACGGACCATCGCGCCGTCTCGTTCGCTCGATACGGGCGCCCGACGTCTCCGCATGTCGGAGCGGTCGCGGTGCTTCCCCATCATGTCGGGATCGTCGCCGGCGTCTCGCGCGCCGGCGTCGTTCTCCTCTCCGGGAACCATGGGCGCCGCGTCGCTTATGGCGTCTATCCGATGCGCCGGATCATCGCGTTCCGCGATCCGCCGTGAACCATCCGTAAAATCGAGGAGGGATGGAAATGAACGAGACCTTCCGCCAGAAGGCCGCTCTCGTGGTCAAATGGCTCATCCGGGATTTCCATCTCACCGTCTTTCAGGCCTGCGGCATCGTCGGCAATCTCGGTCGCGAGAGCGAGGGCTTCGCGATCCTGCGCGAGATCGGCGCGCCGGCCGGGCGCGGCGGCTATGGCTGGGGCCAGTGGACCGGATCTCGCGGTTCTCTCTTCCTGAACTGGGCGCACACGAACCACCTCGACTGGCGGTCTGACGAGGCCAATTACGGCTACCTCAAACACGAACTCGAAGGTCCTTATGCCTTTGTGATCTTCCATCTGCGCGCCGCCAAGACGCTCGATCAGGCCGTCGTCACCTTCGAGCGCTTCTACGAGCGCGCCGGCGTCCCGGCGATGAATGATCGCTTCGTCTGGGCCGAAGAGGCGCTGCGCCTCTACAACGCCGCGAACGGGGGCGCGACCGCCGATGCGTAAGGCGTTTCTCAACATCCTCGCCCTCATTGGCCTCGCCCTTCTCCTGATCAGCGGCGCCCTCGGCTTCGCACGGGCCGAAGAGGAGATGTTCGACCCATCCATCGACTGGATCGTCGTCGTCTCGGCCTGCGGCTCGACCGGGTGTTCCGATCATCGCGCCCAGACGCTGGCGCGTTCGAAAACCCAATGCATGAGCATGGCGATCTTCCTGCTGCCGCAGTGGGTCGCCCAGCACCCGTTCCTCACGATGAAGAAGCGGCGCTGCGCCGGTCCCTG
>JAJXZC010000796.1 GCA_021780275.1 Pseudomonadota bacterium | reverse complement strand
CATCGCCGCCATGCGGGCCACGCCCGAGATCACGGCGGTTAATCGCGCGAGGAGCAGGTAGTGGCCCGCATTCAAATCAAAATTTCAGCAGCGCCGCTGCAAAAAATTAAAGCAGCGAAGCTAAAAAAAATTAAAGCAGCGAAGCTGCGGTGGGCCACGCCCGAGATCACGGCGGTTAATCGCGCGAGGAGCAGATAGAGATGCTTTTCACATCCCGCAAAAAACGCAACTGGTGGCATCACCTCCGGCAGGCCATGTGGCCGTCGATGAGCTTTCGCCGCGTCGGGCTTTATTACAAGCACCGCATCGCCCGTCTGCCGGGCACGCCTTATTATATCGCCGCGGGCTTTGCGACCGGCATGGCGATTTCCTTCACGCCGTTCGTCGGCTTTCACTTGATACTGGGCGGACTGATCAGCTGGGCGCTCGGAGGCTCTCTGGTGGCGATGGCGCTCGGCGCACTTCTGTCGGGCAATCCATGGACGTATCCTTTCATCTGGATCGGGAGCTACAAGATCGGGCAGGCGATCATGGGGCATCACCTGACCCGCGCGGCAACCGGAGAGCTCATGCACCGGCAATTCACTTTTTCCGATCTCCTGCACAACCCGATGGGTTTGCTGGTGCCTATGCTGCTCGGGTGCATTCCTCTTGTCGTTATCGTGTGGAGCGGCACTTATTATGTCGTTTCCGGTATTGTCACAAGGAGCAAGGACAGAAGCAAGGCGCGCATCAAGCATCGCAACCGCGCCGTGTCCGGAAGCAAAAAAGCCGATTAAATTATCCATAATATTAAAAACAGATATTGAGGCTGATGCGGCCTCAGGGCTATGGTCAAGTCATGATTCTCGGAATTGGCACAGATCTGACCAGCATCTCTCGCATAGATGATACGTTGCAAAAGTATGGCGCGCGGTTTATCGCCCGTTGTTTTGGAAGCGACGAGTCGGCAAAGGTTGAAAAGAGCGCGCAAGGCGCGCCGCATTTGCGGGCCGCGGGTTATGCGAAAAGATGGGCGGCCAAGGAAGCTTGCGCCAAGGCATTGGGGCTTGGCATCAGGAATGATATATATTTAAAAGACATCGCTGTCTCCAGCAACCCGGATGGCCAGCCGCAGCTGGTGCTCTCCGGCGGCGCGAAAGACCGTCTGACCGCCATGACGCCGAAAGGCATGACTGCCCGTTTAGACGTCAGCCTGACGGACGAAATGCCGGGAGAAAAAACCGGCGCGGGAATGGCGCTTGCGTTTGTGGTGATTTCGGCCGAGGTCGCATGATGGATGAAGACAGCAAAGAGAAAAGGAAAAACATGGAACAGGCCGCTTTAGAACAAAAGAACGAAGATCCTGCACGCGCCGCTCCCGCCGAAAAGCAGAACGACGATATTTACGAGCTTTTCAAGGCCATGCTGGTGGCGGCGCTGATCGCGCTCGTCATCCGCTCCTTCCTGTTCGAGCCGTTCAACATTCCGTCAGGGTCTCTTTTGCCGACCTTGCAGATCGGAGATTATCTGTTCGTCGAGAAGTATGCATACGGCTACAGCAAATATTCTTTTCCCTTCGGCATCATAGATTTCAAAGGACGCATTTGGGGTTCGGAGCCGAAACGCGGCGATATCGTCGTGTTCCGCCAGCCCAAGGAAGTCGGCATCGATTACATCAAGCGCGTGATCGGTTTGCCGGGCGACACTGTGCAGATGAAGGACGGCCGCCTTTACATCAACGGCAAGATGGTGCAGCGCCGCTTCGTCGATGACGAATACAAGACCGATGACGGCAGTTCCCAGATCTACAAGCGCTATATCGAGACGTTGCCGAACGGCGTGCAGCATTATATCTACGAGATATCCGACCATTCCTACTACGACAACACGCCGCTTTATAAAGTGCCGCAGGGCGACTACTTCATGATGGGCGACAACCGCGACCGCTCGCTCGACAGCCGCGCCATGAATCATGTCGGTTTCGTTCCGGCGGAAAACCTGATCGGCAAGGCCGAGTTCGTCTTCTTCTCGACAAGAGGGATCGGCGACAAATGCGACCGCACGGGAAGTTTTGCCCTTGTGCGATCGTTCGCCTGCAAGCTGGTTGCGTGGCCGGAGGCCGTGCGGTATGGACGTATCTTCAAAAACGTCAATAAAATCTGACATGCCGGGCGCGCTGGGCGGAAAAACGGGTTATGATTTTTCCAACGCCGCCTTGCTGGAGACGGCGCTGACCCATGCGAGCGCGCAGAAAAAAACCGCACGCAAACCGCCGCCCGCAGGCGCGGACGGCAATGCCAGAGACAACAACGAACGCCTCGAGTTCCTCGGCGACCGCGTGCTGGGACTTGCCGTGGCGGATTTGCTGATCGCCGCTTTTCCCGATGAACCCGAAGGCAGTCTCGCCAAACGGCACACGAGCCTCGTGCAACAGCAGGCGCTGGTCAGGGTCGCGCGTGAAATCGATCTTGCGACGCATTTAAAGCTGTCGGCGGGCGAAATGAAATCAGGCGGGCAGAAAAAGGACAAAATTCTCGCCGATGCGGTCGAAGCGCTGATCGGCGCGATCTATCTCGACGGCGGGTTCGGCGCGGCGCGGAATTTCGTGATGAAGTTCTGGGGCGCGGCTTTGCAAGGGCAGGCGCAGCCGCCGGAAGACGCCAAGTCGCAGTTGCAGGAATGGGCCCAGGCGCGCGCGCTTCCCTTGCCGGAATATAAAACCGTCGGGAAGTCCGGCACGGCGCACGCGCCACAATTCGAGATAGAAGTCAGCGTCAAGGGGCATGGCAAGGCGGCGGCCGTCGCCACAAGCAAACGCGCCGCGGAAAAGCAGGCCGCCCTGAAGATGCTCCGCAGGGTCGGTGCGGTGGAAACATGAGCGGGGAAGAAAAACATTGCGGCTTCGTCGGCATCATCGGCGCGCCGAACGCGGGCAAATCGACGTTGATCAACCGTCTTGTCGGCGCGAAGGTCTCGATCGTCAGCCCCAAGGTGCAGACGACGCGCACCCGCGTGATGGGGATTGTCAATAAAAGCCAAACGCAGATCGTCTTCGTCGATACGCCGGGCATTTTCACGCCGAAGAAACGGCTTGACCGCGCGATGGTCTCGGCCGCATGGGCGGGCGCGGATGACGCGGAAGTCATTCTCCTGATCATCGATGTCGCGCGCGGGAAGATCAATTCCGAAAGCCGCGCCATTATAGAAAAATTGAAAAAGCAGAAACGCAAGACCTTGCTGGCGCTGAACAAGATCGATCTCGTCGCAAAGGAAAAACTGCTTGCCCTCGCGGCAGAGATGCAGGCGACGGATGTCTTCACCGACATCTACATGATTTCCGCGGCGACGGGCGACGGCGTCGATGCGCTATTGAAGGATATTGCCGCGCGCATGCCCGCAGGTCCCTGGATGTTCTCTGAAGACCAGATTTCCGACATGCCGCTCAGGCTTCTCGCCGCCGAGATCACGCGCGAGAAAATATTCCTCCAGCTCAAGGAAGAACTGCCTTATGCCTCCACCGTCGAGACGGAAACGTGGGAGGAATTCGACAACGGCAGCGTGAAGATCGGTCAAGTCATCTATGTGATGCGCGACACGCAAAAAGCCATCATCCTCGGCAAGGGCGGCGCGCAAATCAAGAAGATCGGCGCGTCGTCGCGCAGGGAGCTGGAGGAAATTCTGGAACGGCGCGTGCACTTGAGCCTGTTTGTCAAGGTGCGCGAGAACTGGATCGATGATCCGGAACGGTATGGCGCATGGGGGCTTGATTTCGGCGCCTGAAGGAGGTTTCAGCGGTGAAAAAGATACACGGCAAAACTTATAACGGTCATGACATCGCCTGTGTCCTGCAGGATGCGGGCATGCGCAAAACCGTCATTTTTTGCCACGACCTCGGTGACGCAAGCGCGGGCGATGGACGTTTTTTTTCAACGGCTGCGGAGGTTTTTGCCGGTAAGGGCATATCTTCTCTAAGGTTCGATCAATATGGCAGTGGCAATTCCGGCGGAGATTTTTTCCAGTCCGGCTTTTATGACTGGGTCAGGACGATTTGCGCCATCGTCGCCGATTATCAAGCGCAAGGACATGCCGTCGCGCTTTTCGGGCACGGTGTTGGTGCGGCGGCCGCCGTCGCGGCGGCAGCGGAAAGCCAAGGCGTTTGCGCCGTGGTCGCCCTCGCGCCGCGCCTGCAACTGGAAGACTTCCCTGCGCCGCCCGAAAGCCCTGTTGATGAA
>JAJXZC010000545.1 GCA_021780275.1 Pseudomonadota bacterium | reverse complement strand
CATTGACATATTGGCGGTCGGTCGGTCTGCCAGCGGAAATGGAGGCGTTTTCACCCTGGATGGTCCAAATACTGGACGGGTCCGCAACTGGCTGTGCCCGCGCAGCGACAGCCTGGATCGCAAGAGCGGCGGCGAGGATGGCGGTGAACCGGAAGATCATAAATCGAGGGCTTTGGGCAAGAGAGACGCGGGAACCCAAGACATGATGGAGAATGTCATCTCTCGTCAACACTTGAGATAGGTTGGATGAGCGGCTAAAGGATCTCCGCAGTGGGATGGGTGGCCGAGCGGTTTAAGGCAGCGGTCTTGAAAACCGCCGTGCGTGTAAGCGTACCGTGAGTTCGAATCTCACCCCATCCGCCAACTCGGCACAGAACTGCGAACGCCGGGCGTAGCCGATTTTATGCCGCTGGCGGCGGCGAGCGTTCGGAGCAGATCGCCTTTCGACCCCATGATGCGGACCTCGCCATCCGCGACCTCCACCCGCTGGGCCAGTGCGCGAAGGTGTTCGCGCCGGTAGCCGCCGCCGTCGATCCGGATGCGCTCTCGGGCGGTTATGGCGAATGTCTGGACCATGGCGGCCGTGATCGCCTGCTGCCCCGCGCTTTCCGCCATCGCCTGCGCGCGGTTGGCGTCGGCCTGGGCTTGATCGCGGATCGCCTTCAGGCCGATGATCCTCTCCTTCAGCGCCGGGTCGTCGAGGTCCGCGACGCCGGACTCGATGGCGTCATAGAGGCGCTTGAGCCGCAGTTCGGTCTCGGCGGCGCGCTTGTTCAGTTCGGCGATATGCTCGCGGCGGCGCTCCGTCCGCTCCTGGCGGCGGTCGAGCACCGAGGCCAGCACTTCTTCGAGGCGCTCGGGCTGTAGCAAGCGGTCCTCGATGTGGCTGGCGACGAGGCAGTCGAGCTTGTCCATAGGGATCGAACGGCCCTTGCAGCCGGTCTCGCCCTGCCGGGCCTTGATGGAACAGGTGTAGTAGCGGTAGCGCCCGCCCTTGCCGGTGCGAAGCGTCATTGCGCCGCCGCAGTCGGCGCAGAAGCAAATGCCGGTAAGGAGAGTGGGGCCGCTGACGACGCGGGCGGGCGTGACCTTGGGGTTGCGGGCGCGCAAATGGGCCTGCACGGCGTCGAAGGTGGCCTGGTCGATCAGCGGCGGCACGGCGACGGCGATCACTTCGCTGACGGGCTTCAGTTCCTTGGATTTCGCGCGCTTGTTGAACTCGTGGTGGCCGATATAGGTCGCGCGGGTCAGGATGCGGTGAACCTGCCCGATGCCCCAGCGCCCGCCGTCGCGGGTGAAGATGCGGCGGCTGTTCAGGGTGGAGACGATGTTCTTGACGCCCATTTGGCCGGATGCGCCATCGCCCTCCAAGGCCAAGCGATAAATCAGCCGCACGGTGTCGGCGTGCAACGGATCGATCTCCAGCTTCTTCTTGATTTTGGCGCCGCGCTGCTCGGCCGCGACGACGCGATAACCGATCGGCGGCAGCGCGCCGTTCCAAAAACCCTGCCGGGCGTTTTCCTTCTGGGCGCGCAGGACGTGCTTGGCGTTCTCCTTGGACTGGTATTCGTCGAACAGCGCCATGATTTGGCGCATCATGACGTGCATCGGATCGTCGCCCATCTCCTGCCAGAAAGCACTTCCTGCATAAATCAATCACCATCCCGGTTTGAGCACGGAGCTACAACAACACTGGTTTCGCGCGGCAGGCAGGGACCGTGGGGCTTGAACTCCAAGTTTCAACTCGACCTTTTCTGTACCCGCCACAGGCCGAGGTCGACGCCAAGCCGACCGACCACCAGCGTGCGCTTCGCGATGTCTGCAGCGATGGCGTCAGCGGTCGTTCAACGAGTTGCCGCACTTAAGCGGACGAAGGTTTGATGAATTCGACGCCTATTTGCGATGCTTTCCGCCAGATGACTCGGCACATTGCCGGCGGGAAGTCCGCGCAGATCAGTTCGAACTTGTCGGGAATGCCGACCGGGCTTTCAACGCCAAGCCGGGCGCCGCTGTCGGAACGATCGCGGATGACGCAGTCAATCGCCGCACGAAGGCCGCGAAAGCTGATTTTCGCACCTTTATAAGCCCGCCGACGGACGGCTTTTCGCCGTTCTTCTTTGCGATCACAGTTCATTCTGTGCCTCAAGGAAGCATGATAAAACAATGGGTTATACGCAACCGCGCATTTGGACGGCGGTGGGGGACAGCGTCGAGAGCTCCGGACCGAAAAGCGACCGACTCGTCCGCCAAAAGCGGTTGCTATGACTTTCTTCACTATAACAAGCTATGGTTGTGCTCGCGATAAATTTTGAAACCCGCAAACGCCAGCTTGAAACCAGCAAGAAAGCCCCCGCCGGGTCGCGCAACCACGATGAAGCAAAGTCAAACAGCCAAAAATCGAGACTCTCTTTCCCGGCAATTCGCCGAAAAGACGACCGGTGCCGTCGCCGTCGAATTCGCCCTCATCGCGTTGCCATTTCTTGCGACGCTCCTCGTCATCATGGAGGAAGGACTCGACCTCTACATGAAATCGGCGATCGAGCACGCAACCACCGAAGCGGCGCGCTCCATATTCACCGGCGCCGCCCAGAACATGACGCTCAACGGCGCCGCCCTGACCCAGCAGACCTTCATCCAGAACGTCGTCTGCCCAAACCTCCCATCCTCGCTGTCCTGCAGCAACGTCTTCGTCAATGTTGTCAGCTTCCAGCAAAGCTACGCCGCAGGCGCGACGCCGTACTATACCTTCCTTAACACCGCGAAAACGGCGATCGCCCCGCCCCAGCTCGACAACGCCAAGAACTCCTTCTGCCTGGGATCCGGCAGCGCCTATGTCGTCCTTCAGGTGTCCTATCCCTTGCCGGTCATCACCGACCTGCTCGGCAGCGCTAAACTCGCCACCTACAACGGCCGAACCGTCCGCGTCATCTCCTACACTGCGGCCTTCCGCAACGAGCCCTTCCCGACGCCGGCCAGTTCCCAGTGCTGAAATGACAAAAATCTCCCCTTTCCTCAACAATTTCCGCCGCGACCAAAACGCCGTCGCTGCCGTCGAATTCGCCCTCGTCGCCACCTTCCTGTTCACCCTGATGGCCGGCGGTCTCGAACTGACGAGCCGCATCGCCGCCTATCGCGGCGTCAACCAGGCCGCCTATTCGGTCGCCCAGATCATCTCCGAAGAACCCGAGCCCCCGGGAACCACCAACTACCAGGACCTCCAGATGGCTCACGATTCGGCCATGCTGGTGTTTCCGCAGGCGCTCGCCGCCGCCAGCAACCAGGGCACGACATGGAACAAGGTCGTCTCGATTACGATCTCGGAAGCAGTCATGACCAAGACCCGTCCGTCCTGCGTCAGGAACTGCTCCTACAACGCTCAGATCGCCTGGACCTGGGGCGACGCCAAGAGGCCGTGCTCGAAAAATCTTGCCGCTACATCCAACGATTCAAGCTCCACGACCACCACCACACTCCCGCCCGACGCCTTCGTCGCAGGCGCAGCCGTCATCGTCGACGTCGCCTATACGTACAACCCGGTCTTCCTCTCGAACCTCCTTGGCCCCGTAAATATCACCAAGACCATCGTCCTCCAGCCAAGGAACGTGCCTCCGACCAGCTTCATCCAATATGCAGCCACGTCCGGCGATCCCGGCCAAACCACCGTCTGCCCAGCCAATTCGTCCAGCCAAAACAACAATGGCAACGGTACCAATAATGGTGACGGGAATCGCAACGGAAACAACAATAATAGCAACGGTAACGGTAACGGTAACGGCAAGGGTAATGGTAATCGTAACGGCCATCGCGGTCACGATGGTCACAGCGGCAACAACAATAAAAACCAGCAAAAAATCTGGGACATCTGGTTTTAGAGCTCAACGACCCGCCATTGCATCAAATACAATCCCATTATGTTAGGGGAACAACAAATGACCGCCCTTGACCGCCTCCGCGCCAAACTCCGCGCCTTCCGCGGCGAAACCGGCGGCAACGTCCTCATCATCACTGCCTTCGCCCTCACTTCGCTCATCGGATGCATCGGCCTCGCCATCGACTATTCCAGCGCCCTAAACGCGAAAGACTCTCTCAACAATTCGCTCGACGCCGCAGTCATCGCCGCCATCACGACGGCGACCTCCGAAATCCAGCAAGGAATCGACCAGAAAACCGCCACCACAGACGGCGAAACCAAAGGTAACCAAGCCTTTGCCGCCAACGCAGGCGTCTATGGCTCGCTTCCCAAGCTCACGTCCAGCATCGTCGTCCAGGTCAACGGACTCACGATCACCGGAACCGGAAGCTATTCGGCCAACGTGCCCCTGAATTTCGGTCCGATCTTCAGAATCTCCCAATGGTCGATTTCCGCCTCGGCGACATCGATCCTCAAGATGCCGCAATACATGAACTTCTATGTGATGGTCGATGTCTCCGCCTCGATGGGCGCCGCCGCCACGACCACCGACGAGGCCAATCTCGCCAAGGTCAACCCCGACCAGAAGGCCGAATATCCCACCGGCTGCACGCTGGCCTGCCATTTCAACACCTATAAGGCCTGTGATGGTAAATACTGCCAAGGCTTTATCGACACCCGGCCAAATGGCGACGTCAACGCCATCTGCACGGTTTCGGGCGGCTCCAACTGCATCATGCTGCGCCTCGACGCCATCGGCCTCGCCATGACCAACCTGCTCTCGACCGCCCAGTCGACCGCCAACGCCAATGGCATCTCCAGCGAGTTCCAGATCGGAATCTATCCGTTCATCGTCCACATGAACGCCAACTACCAGCCGCTGTCCACCAGCCTCACGACAGCGGTCACCCAGGCCGCGCAGCAGATCCCGAGCCTCCTCGACACCGGAAACTCCACGGGCGTCCAGAGGTGGGACGGAACTGACATGGGCTCGGGCGGCACCAGCCTTAACAACGCCCTCAACGAAATGACGCAGACGCTTCCCGCCGCGCCCGGCGACGGCGTCAGCTCGACCTCGCCCGCGCCGTTCGTGATCCTGATCACCGACGGAGCCGAGGACAACCAGATCATGTACAATTCGCGTGGCGCGTGGTCGGGCTCCAACCACGCCACCGTGCTCACGCAGTCCAACTGCACCGCGCTCAAGAAAAGCGCGACGCTGGCGATCCTCTATGTCCCTTACACGAAGATCACCAACCCCAACCCGAGCTTTGCCGGGAACGAGGATGGCTACGCCAACGCCAACATCCCGAACATCCCGCCATCGCTCCAGTCCTGCGCCTCGCCGGGCTTCTACTACACCGCCGACTCCCCGACCGACATCAGCAACGCGCTCCAGCAGATCTTCCAGAACGCGCTACAGACCGCGCCGCGCCTGGTCAATTGACCCAAACCTCCATTAAGCGTGTCCCGACGAATGTCTTCGGAGGCGTTCGACGAATTGGGCTCGGCGTCATTCCAAGCGACGCAAACGATCGATTTCCCGCTCAATTCCCGCGCCGGCGGCGCATTGCTGAACGACGAGTTCCGAAATGCCTTGGAGCGTGCTGTCGATCACGCCCGACTGAAAAAACAGCGCATCGACCTGTTCGATAGTGTTCCGGTAACGAAGTTCGTCCCCTTCAAAGTGTCTTCGGTTCGCGTCGATCATCTCGCCAAGCTGGTCAAGAGACGTCTCCATCCCCGCGATGGAATCGTGCGTCTTGGCCAGGGTCGCTTTGGTGCTGGTCGCGAGTTTTTTCACTTCGGACGCGACGACGGAGAACCCTCGTCCCGCGTCTCCCGCGCGCGCCGCCTCGATCGTCGCATTTAGGGCCAGAAGGTTGGTTTGGCTGGCGATATTGTCGACGATCTTGAGGACGTTACGCAGGCCCGACATCGATTCGGCCAGCCCCTGAAACTTGGCCGAGAGCTCCTCGGCGCTGGTGTCGTCGCCGTTAACATTCTGGTTTGCTGCGAGAATTGCGGCGCGGACACGATCCATTGCGTCGCGCATCCCCCATGTTTTTTCCAGCGTCTTTTCGATCTCCTCGACAAAGTGGATATGCCCCGCCACTAGATTGATGATCGACATGCGCAGGCCATTGAGCATATTGGCGCGCTTCAAACGGCATTCGGTAAAATAATTCTGGAAGCGACTGTATTGGATCGGAAATGTCGCGAGGAACTCATCATGAAACGACGCATCGTCGGAGGCGAAGAACACAATGGCGCTCAGCGTTTCGTTGACATTGATGCCGAACAGCTCGCCGAATGTCGAAAATCCGGCGACAGGAGCGCGCCAAAGCGACGAGAGACGATCAAGCGACGCCGCGTTGTTCAACCGCCGCAGGACGCAATCGTTCAAAATCGCGCCGAGCGGCTCCGGCTTGCCGCGCAGGAATTTTTCGAGGTCGCCCTGGGTCTGGCTGACAAAATCGCTTGCCCGCAACAGCAGGAGTTCATCGCCGGGATTGACGTCGCAGAAAAAGGAAACCGTTCCCTTTTCGATATCGACGCCGGCGACGGAGCGGACGAAAATCTCGCCCTGGATTTCAATTCCGAACGTCTGACCCGCGAGCCGCGACGGAACCTGTTCCGGCTTGACGTCGAAATGCTGCGCGAGCGCCTCGACGAAGGGAATGATGTCAACGCCGTTGGTGTGGAGCGCCGCCTTCACGACGCGCTGCTCCAGGTTGGAATCGACAATCCCAAACCTCGCGCCCGTCTTGGTGAAGTTCTGACTCTTGAAAACGCCATACCGGCGTCCTTCCGCCATGCGCAGGAAGACAATGATCGCATGACCGTGAAGAACGCGCTCGCCGTCGAAGATGCTGGTTTCGACGAAATCGAATTTGCCGCCCGCCGAGCCCCCAACGAAAAGGCAGGGGAAGAGGCCGCTCTCGTAAACGGCCTCCATCAGAAAGTTTTCACTGGCGGAGACGCCATCGACCAGCGTCAAGGCGAAAACCCTGTCCGCGTCAATCTCGAAGGCAGGTCGAACTGCGACCAACGATTGAGCGATGTTCGCGACCCTCTCGTCGCGGGAAAGCTTCGGCTTGCCAGCGCGGATATCCTCGTTTCGCAGGGACACGGAATGAACCGATACGCCATCGAACAGGTCCGGCGGAAAAATCTGCACGGTGAGGCTGGACCAACTCGCGCCGGTTTGGCGATAGAGGCCGCCCGCCGCTTGATTACCTAATTCCCCGGCGGTCGAAACGGCGATGACGACCGTCGTTCCCGCCAGCGCTTTCAGACGGGCCGTCGTTTGGGCGAAATCGACATGCGGCGAGATATAGGCCACGGCCAGAACGGCGGGTTCGCCGTTCCAACTGAAATCCTCGGCCAGAAGCCCGCGCAGCGTGTCGTCGCTTTCCTTGACGCGGATCGTCTCCGGCCCCGGTTGCCGAATGACTGGGGCAGCGTCCGGAACCGGGCTGCTTTCGAGAGGGCGACGAACGGCGGTTTGCTTGCGACCAAACATTGCGGCGACCTGCCTTTGGCGCCTGCCGCTCCCTGCGTCGTCCAGGCCGCTAGAGCGCCTGTTCGCTCGCGAGCGGGAACCAAAGTTCGGAGAGGTCGGCGGGCGCGGAGCGATATTTCACTTAGAACATTATCGAGCGCGAGCTTGCCTGAAGCTGTTGGAAAGCGACTCTGTCAAGGGGTCGGAGCCGAAAGCGGCTACTACGACTTTTTAACAAAAACAACTTAAGGTTGAGGCAGGCGACAACTTCACACTTTGGCCTGCCATGCAACCCTCACCGTCCTGTCCCTATGACTTCCTCGACCAGCATCCGGCTCCGACCTTTGCCCTCGACAGCGACGGCAAAGTCGTCCTGTGGAACCGCGCATGCGCCGCGATGACTGGACTCCCTGCCGAGGCCATGCTCGGGACGAAAAATCATTGGAAGGGGTTTTATCAGGCGGAGCGGCCTTGCGCCGCCGATCTGGTCCTGAAGGACGCCATTGAATGGGCGGCGGAATATTTTGTCGCCTTTTCGGACTCGCAATTCGCCAAAGGCGCCCTGTCCGTCGAAAGCTGGTGCGACATCCCTCGCACCGGCCGGCGCATTTATGCCGCCGTGGAGGCGGCGCCGATCATCGACTCCGGGGGCGCGATGATCGGCGTGATCGAGACCATCCGCGACTTGACGAGAATGAGGGAAGCCGAGGCGAGATTGCGTGATCTTGCCGGCCTGGACGGCCTGACCGGTCTTCCGAATCGCCGAACCTTCGACGACGCGCTCAAGAACGAATGGCGACGCGCGATGAGAACAAAGGAACCGCTCTCGCTCCTAATGATCGACCTCGATCATTTCAAGACCTACAATGACAACCTCGGCCATGCCAGCGGCGATCAATGCCTGACGACTGTGGCCGGCGTCATCGCTGGGTCGGTCCGCAGGGCGGGCGATCTGCCAGCCCGGTACGGAGGCGAGGAATTCGCCGTCATCCTGCCCTCGACCGGCGCCGCGGGCGCCACGGAGGTGGCAGAAAATTTCCGCAAGTTGCTCGAAGCGAAGGCGATTCGCCACCCGGAAAATACGGCTGGACCTTTCGTCACCGCCTCGGTCGGAACCGCGACCGCGACTCCGAAAACACAGGACAAGATCGAGGAAATCCTTCGCTTCGCGGATCAGGCGCTTTATCACGCAAAAGACCTCGGGCGGAATCGCACATGTTCTTTTCATCGGCGAAAAGGCCCTGGCGCCGCCACCACGAATGAGGCCGCATGACGGCCTAACACCGCCATAGTCCCGACGCCGACGATAGCACGTCGGAGACATAATGCAGATCGCCCTCACCGCATCGGCGATCGATCGCCGGTTCCATTCGCCTTCATTAGGCGGTTCTTGAAATTACAATCATAAGTTGAGCATTATCATGAGCTCAGGCAACGCGAAAGGTCCCGGAGGCGTCGACGCGCTTCTCTGGGCGCTTCGGGAAGCGGCCCCTGCGTGCGGAAACTGGCGCAAGACGAAGACCGGGAAAACCATGAGTCACGTCCCACGAGTGGATCTCCATCTATCGGCATGAGGCGGTCGCTGGTGTCCTTTCAATTTGATCGAATGATTTTCCGATGTCGCGCCTTCGGCATAGAGATAGCGCCCTGAAAACCAGCCTCGGCTATGCGGCGTTTGGAACGGCGTGGATTTTCTTCTCCGACAAATTGCTGGCGCTGGCGCTCGGTCGCGATGCCTTTGTCGTACTTTCCAGCTACAAGGGTTTCGCCTTTGTCGCCATGACTGCGGTCATGCTCTTCATTACCTTGCGTCGCCTGGAAGGGCGCGCCGAAGCGTCAGGATACGACGGGGCGGCCTTCGGCCGTTCGGGAATCGTCCTGGTCGCGGCACTGCTGTCATTGGGAATTATTGGCATTGCGGCCATTGTCTCGCACGATGTAACAACGTCGCTCGAGCAGCGCACGCTCGATGAGGCGCGCGCCGTCGTCAGACTGAAAGCGGAGGATCTCGGGAGCTGGCTGGAGGCGAAGGAAGCCGCCGCCACGCTGCTGGCCGCCGATGTGCGGTCAAACCCCGCTCTCGATCAAATCGAACTGCGTGGGCTGAATCGCGACAGACTCGAGAACCGCTTGCAGCGTCAGGCCGCCGCGTTCAATTTCGTCGCGGCCGATCTGGTCGACGCCTCCGGGCGCTCCCTGCTATCAAAGCAAGAACCGGCGCCGGCGATCGTCACGGCGGCAAGGACGAGCTTCAGAACCAACAAGCCGGCCTTGGTCGATCTTCACCGCGCGCCCGGCGCCGCCGGCCCACGCTTCGGCTTCATCGTTCCTCTCGCAGGCAGCGCGCAAGACCGCCCGATGGCGGTCTACGCCGAACTGGCGGCGCGCGACTTTCTCTATCCGTTCGTGCGGTTCTGGCCCCTCGACCATGCCACCGGATCGGGCGTGCTCGCACGCCGCGAAGGCGCCGACGTTCTTATTCTCAACGACCTTCCCCAGGGTGACGGGGCCCCGTTGCGCTTGCGTTTGTCCTATCGGGATTCCCAGGTTCCGATTGTGCGCTTCATGCGCGGCGAAACCGACGCGGCGCGCGGCGTCGACCCGTTCGGCGTCCCGGTCTTCGCGGCCGGAGCCAAAGTGCCCGGCACGGATTGGGAGCTCAACGCGCGGATCGACGAAGCGGACGTCCTCGCCGAAAAGGCTTGGAATTTCCGGATGATCGGACTGGTCGCCGCGCTCGCCATCGCCGCGGTTTGGGTCTTTGCGGGCTTTTACTGGCAGGGCCAGCAGCTCGGGCGCGCGCGAGCCGAACAGCGCCTGAATAGCCGGTTCCAGGTCACATTCGAACAAGCCGCCGTCGCCATGATGCATGTCGGGCTCGACGGCGCCATTTTGCGCGTCAACCGGCGCGCGTGCGAGATGTTCGGCTATCGCCGGGACGAACTTCTCGGGACCAACGGCATGGCTCTCTGCGCCCCGGCCTATCGGGCGCAGACGGCGGAATATATGGCCGCGATGCGGTCAGGGGCGCTGAAAGAATATCACACCGAGAGACAATGTCTCCGGAAAGACGGAACCGTGTTCGACGTGGCGGCTTTCGCCAGCGTCGCGCCCGGCGAAAGGGGCGATTCCGATTACCTGATGGTGGTCATCGAGGATATCGGGCAGCGCAAGGCCGCGCAGGACGCCTTGCGCGCCAGCGAGGAGCGTCTGCGTTTCGCCCTCGAGGGCGCGAAGGAAGGGCTCTGGGATTGGCAGACGGAGACGGATGATGCCTATTTTGCGCCCGCCTGGAAGGCGATGCTGGGCTATGCCGACGAGGAAATCGAGAATCGGGGCAGCGCCTGGCGGCGCCTGGTCGAGCCTGAAGGCGCCGCAAAATTCCGGCGACAGTTTCTGGAAGTCCGGTCGGGCAACCGCGAAACCATCGAGTTCGAGACGCGCTTGCGTCATAAGGATGGACGCTGGATCGACGTCCTGTCGCGCGCGCTGCCCCTGATGGGGCAGGATAGGCGTATCGTGCGCATTGTCGGCACCGATCTGGACATCACCGCCCGCAAGGCGGAGGAGGCGTCGGCGCGCCTCGCCGCGGCTTTTTTCGAAAGCACGCACGAAGGCATCGTCATCACCGATCGCGACAAGAACATCGTCAGGGTCAACCCGGCCTTCGAAGAGATCACTGGCTACCGAGAAGAGGAAATGCGCGGAAACAACATGCGCGTGCTGCAATCGGGCCGGCACGACCGCGCGTTTTACGCATCCATGTGGAAATCCTTGAACGATCACGGATTCTGGCAGGGCGAGATCTGGAACCGTCGCAAGAACGGCGAGATTTTCCCCGAGCGGCTCGGTATCGGCACAGTGCGCGAAGCGTCCGGCGCGGTTGTAAATTATATCGGCGTTTTCAGCGACATAAAGCGCCTCAAGCAATCCGAATCGCAGCTCAAATTCCTGGCGCATCACGACCCGCTGACCTCTTTGCCGAATCGTACCTTGCTTCGGCTGCGGATCGACCACGCCCTCGCGCGTTCGCGGCGTGAAGGAAAGATGGGCGCCGTCCTCTTTCTCGATCTCGACCGCTTCAAGGTCGTCAATGACAGTCTCGGCCATGTTGCGGGCGACCAGCTTCTGGTCCAGGCGGCCGAACGCTGGACGCGACGGCTGCGTACGGCGGACACATTGGCGCGCATCGGCGGCGACGAATTCGTCGTCCTGCTGGAAGATATCGCTGAACTCCGTGACGCGGCGTTCGTCGCCCAAAGCCTGATCAAGGAAATGGCTGCCCCGTTCTCGCTGCCGAGCGGGCGCGACGCCTTCGTCGGCCTGAGCGTCGGCGTCAGCCTGTTCCCCGCCAATGGCGAAAGCCCCGATGAACTGATCCAGCACGCCGATTCGGCGATGTATCTCGCAAAAAGCGGCGGCGGCTCCGTCGTCCGCTTTTATTCCGATTCCATGACGGCGGACGCCAATGAACGACTCGAGATGGAGGCCGGGATTCGGCGGGGTTTGCAGCGCAATGAATTCGTCCTGCATTTTCAGCCGCTGGTTGCGATCAAGGACATGCGCATTGTGGGCGTCGAGGCGCTGCTCCGCTGGCGTTCGTCCGATGGCCTGATCGCGCCGGACCAATTCATACCGCTGGCCGAAAAGACAGGGCTCATCGTGCCGCTGGGCGAATGGGTTCTGCGCGACGCCTGCGCCCGCATGAAGGCCTGGCGCGACAGCGGCGCCGATATCCGGTTCATCGCGGTCAACATGTCGCCTGTACAACTGGGCCGCGCGGACATCTGCGCCACGGTCAAAGCGATCCTGGATGAAACGGGGCTTCCGCCAGACTGTCTGGAATTGGAAATCACGGAGAGTGCGCTGCTTGATCCGGCCGGCGGCGCGGAGGCCAAATTGCGAGAACTCCGGGCCTTCGGCGTCCGCGTGTCCCTCGACGATTTCGGCGCGGGGCATTCGTCACTTTTCTTCCTGCAGCACTTCCCGATCAACAAGCTTAAGCTAGATAGAACTTTCGTCAAGGAGATCCCCGGCGACCCGACCAGTATGGAAATCGCGACCGCGATCATTCGCCTGGCGCACGCCCTGAACATCAAGGCTCTGGCGGAAGGCGTCGAAACAGGGGCGCAGGTCGATTTTCTCGCCGCAACCGGATGCGATCTGGCCCAAGGCTATTTCTTCGACAAACCTTTATCGGAGCTGGATCTACTCGAAAGGATATGCATTTCGAGCGAGGCGTCCAAGATGGCGGTCTAGCCTTTCCTATTCAGTGCGCCCCGAAGGCGCGTGTTGCCAGTGGAGAAAGATTCCACCCAGAGAGTTGTCGATTGATCTGGTAGCTGACGAGCGGCTCGGCGGGGCAACCTTGCTCGCCTGGGGCGAAAGTCGCGGCGAAACTAAGGCTCCGCTGAGCCTAAAAAAAGCCCCAATCGCGCCTGAATGATCACCTGCTCAGGGTTGTGTTAATGTGGCGTTAACCTACCCAGGGTTACGAAGGGTAACGATAGCTTTGTGTTAAAGGAGAAATCCGGATGAAAGCGACAACAAGCATTGATCGCGTCATTGGTGCCAAAGTACGGGAGAAACGGATTGCTCTTGGTCTTAACGTGGCCACGTTAGCTAATGCAGTTGGACTTTCAGAAATTCGGTTGGCGCAAATTGAAGTTGGATCTATACGAATTGACGCCAAAACGATGCTTGAATTATGTGGGCATTTCCACGTGCGCCCTAATTATTTCTTTGACGCATGGGAGATTGCTCCACACAACCAGCATAGTCCAGCCAAGCTCGACGCTGTTTCTAATGCTCACACTCCGTCGGATCGTTAGACTTCGCCTCCACGAAGTCATCGTCCGCGTCGCCTGCTTCGCCAAACCATGGCGTGACCTTGACCAGGTCTGCGATGGTCTGGTCGATATGCTCAATGGCTTGTTGCCGCCTCGCCGTCGGCGGACAAGGTGTTAGCTCCGCCCGCGCAAATTTCAAATTGATGACGGCCCGCGCAACGAGGGATTGCATGCTTTCGGCCATAATCGGCACCTGCTCGTTCGCCAACGTTTGACGATATGGCGTTCGGCGCGGCCATCACCACCAACCGGCAAGTTGCATCGCGTCACAAGGCCATGTTTGCGGCGGCCACAGGAAAGCAGCGCGAATCTTGCGCCGGACCTGGATCAAATATGAGGCTTAAGCCGCTTCGTCATCCAAGCGTCCGAACTTCACGGCCATACGTGACAGATCGTTGATCGCGAGTTCGACGTGCTCAAGCGCGCGGTGGGTGGAAGGAGTCTGGTCGGAAAGCGCCAATTCGGCTCTCGCGAAAGCGAGATTGATCAAAGCGGTTTCGACGATTGACGTGGTCTTGCAATCCATGTCGGCATGGCCCTCCTGGGCCGAATCGCTTAACGCTATCAAATATATGCGAAAATTTTATGCAAACTTTGCGCTAGATCAATCAAACTGTCCGTCGTCAGAACAATTGGGACAAATTGAGCTTTTCAGGAACGGAGGTTCTGGCTCATCTGGATCATGTTATGCGGCTTTCCGCGCCGCCCGCCATCGGTCATGGCTCATCAGGCAGCGTTTCCATTGAGGCGGCAGGGGCGTCTTCCTTCTGTTCTTTCGGTTCCGCGTCGAACGCCTCTTTTCCCTTCGCGGCCCAGAGTGCCAATGCCTTCTCTCGCTCGTCGCTTTTGAGGTTGTCGGCCATCCAGAGCAGCGCGCCGTAAATGATGGCGCGGTCGTCGCCGGTGAGGTCCACGATGGCCGCCTTGACGACGAGGCCGCCGAGTTCGATCAGCCGCCGTGTGCGCTTGCGGCGCTCGACCTGCCAAGCGCGCATGTCATGCCGCGCCCGCGCCGCCTGATGGCGGTTGCGCGCCGCTAAGGTGCGCCGGAGCGCCGCCCGTGTCGCGGTCACGCGCTGGTCCAGATCGCCGCGACCGGCCCTGAAGGAACGCGGCCCCGCGCTTCGCCCATGCCTCCCTCTTTCTGGCATCTTTTGTTTCGGCCAGCGCGATCAATGCGCCCGCGAGTTCTTCGGCGTTGAGGGCGTCGGCTCCGGTGGCGATCACCAGTTCGCCAAGCTGTTGCACCTTGCGGCTTTTGAGGTCTTTGGCCTTGTCCTCAAGCGCCTTCAGTTCCGCGTCGAAGTCCCGTGGCTTGCGCATCGTCGTCTCCAATCGTCTTCGCAAGTTGTCGATGGAGCGATGATAGTTGAGGGTGTCACCGAATGCTGTAATGTTGCCGGGACGGTTCGGAACGGGGTGGTCCCTCCCGAGAATTTTTCGAGGGAGGGCGCGCTTATACGTCGTTCCGACGTGCGCTTGGACGTGGTGATGTTCTGATCGCGATGGCGATCTATCATCTTCACGTCAAAATCATCGGCCGCAAATCCGGCTCCAGCGCGGTCGCGTCCGCCGCCGACCGCTCGGCCTCGCGGCTGCGCGACGACCGGCTTGAGCGCAGCCACGATTTTGCGGCCAAGCGCGGCGTCGTCCATTCCGAGATCATGCTGCCGAAGGACGCGCCAGAGGCGTGGCGCGACCGCGAGCGCCTGTGGAACGATGTCGAGGCGTTCGAGGTGCGCAAGGACGCCCAGCTTGCCCGCGAGGTCGAATTCGCCCTGCCGCGCGAGATGACGCAAGCCCAGGGCATCGAACTCGCCCGCGACTTCGTGCGGGCCGACTTCGTCGATCAGGGCATGATCGCCGACCTCAATGTGCATTGGGATATGGCCGAGGACGGCAGCCTCAAGCCCCACGCGCACGTCATGCTAACCATGCGCCAAGTGAACGTAAACGGGGACGAACACGGCTTCGGCCAAAAGGTGCGGGACTGGAACCGCACGGAGTTGGTGGGACGTTGGCGCGAACGCTGGGCGGAGCTGGCAAACCAGCGGCTGGCCGAGCTCGACATCGACGCGCGGATCGACCATCGCAGTCTTGAGCGCCAAGGCATCGCGCTGGAGCCGCAAAGCCAGATCGGCGCGCCCGCGCAACGCATCGAATGCGAAGGTATTGAGGTTGCCGACCGCGCGGAAATGCACCGCGAGATCGCGCGCAACAACGGCAAGCGCATCGCCGCCGATCCTTCCATCGCGCTGGATGCGATCACACACCAGCAATCGACCTTCACGCGCCGCGACATGGCGATGTTCGCGCACCGGCACAGCGACGGCGTCGAGCAGTTCAACGCGGTGATGGGAGCGATGCGGGGCGCGCCCGATCTGGTCGAATTGGGCAAGGACGGACGCGGGGAGGACCGCTTCACCACAAGCGAGATGATCGAAACCGAACAGCGACTGCGCCGCGCCGCCGAACTCATGGCCGAGAAGGAACGCCACGAGGTCAGTGACAGGGACCGCGAAGCCGCATTGGCTCGTGCGGAAGCGCGGGGTCTTGTCCTTTCGGGAGAGCAGGCCGAGGCGCTGGTGCATGTCACGGACGGGCGCGATCTGGGCGTCGTGGTCGGCTATGCCGGAACGGGGAAGAGCGCGATGCTGGGCGTGGCGCGCGAAGCCTGGGAGGCGGCGGGCTATGAGGTCCGGGGCGTGGCGCTTTCCGGCATCGCCGCCGAGAATCTGGAAAGCGGATCGGGCATTGCGTCGCGCACCATCGCCAGCATGGAGCACGGCTGGGGACAGGGCCGCGACCTGCTCACTTCCCGCGATGTGCTTGTCATCGACGAGGCCGGCATGGTCGGCACGCGCCAGTTGGAGCGCGTGCTGTCCCATGCGGCGCAAGCCGGCGCCAAAGTGGTGCTGGTCGGCGATCCGCAACAGTTGCAATCCATCGAGGCCGGCGCGGCGTTCCGCTCGATCTTCGAGCGCCACGGCGGGGCGGAGATCGGCGAGGTGCGCCGCCAGCGGGAGGACTGGCAGCGCGACGCCACGCGCGATCTGGCGACCGACCGAACCGGCGACGCGATCCATGCCTATGACCGCCACGGCATGGTGCATGAGGCCGCATCACGCGAAGAGGCGCGAAAAAATCTGATCGACCGCTGGGACCGCGACCGGCAGGCGGCGCCCGACCGCAGCCGAATCATCCTCACCCACACCAATGCCGAGGTGCGCGCGCTCAACGAAGCCGCGCGCGAAAAAATGCGGGCCGCCGGCGATCTGGGCGATGACGTGCGCCTGACGGTCGAACGCGGCGAACGCAGCTTCGCCAGCGGCGACCGCGTCATGTTCCTGCAAAACGAACGGGGCCTTGGCGTCAAAAACGGCACGCTCGGAACCATCGTCGAGGTCAGCGCCCGCTCCATGTCCGTGCGCGCCGACGACGGCCGGAACGTCGCGTTCAACTTGAGAGATTACGACCGCATCGACCACGGCTATGCCGCGACCATCCACAAGGCGCAAGGCATGACCGTGGACCGCGCCCATGTTCTGGCGACGCCGGGCCTGGACGCCCACGGCAGCTATGTCGCCCTGTCGCGCCATCGTGACAGTTTGGACCTGCATTACGGCCGCGAAGACTTCGCCGGCCAGGACGAGCTTGCTCGCACC
>JAJXZC010000394.1 GCA_021780275.1 Pseudomonadota bacterium | reverse complement strand
CCGCATCATCCAGCTCAAGATCGAGCGCGAGGCGCTGAAGAAGGAAACGGACGAAGCGTCCAAGGACCGGCTCGAAAAGATCGAGGCGGAGTTGACCGGCCTTGAAAAGAGGTCGGCCGATCTCGCGGGCGCATGGCAGGCTGAAAAGTCGAAGCTTTCGAGCGCGCAGAAGATCAAGGAAGAGCTCGATGCCGCGCGCAACGAACTCGTTCAGGCGCAGCGCGCGGGCAAGCTCGAACGCGCCTCGGAACTTGCTTATGGCGTCATTCCGGGGCTTGAGAAGACGCTCGCCGAAACGGAAAAGAAGGCGGGTGCCGGCGCGCTGGTCGAGGAAGCGGTGACGGAGAACCACATCGCGCAGATCGTTTCGCGCTGGACCGGCATTCCGGTCGACAAGATGCTCGAGGGCGAGCGCGAAAAGCTGCTCGGCATGGAGAAGGAAATCGGCCGCCGCGTCATCGGCCAGGCGGAGGCCGTGTCGGCGGTTTCCCGCGCCGTGCGCCGCGCGCGGGCGGGGCTTCAGGATCCGAACAGGCCGATCGGCTCGTTCCTCTTCCTTGGGCCGACGGGCGTCGGCAAGACAGAACTCACCAAGGCGCTGGCCGGGTTCCTGTTCGATGACGACCAGGCGATCTGCCGACTCGACATGTCGGAATATATGGAGAAGCACTCGGTTGCGCGATTGATCGGCGCGCCACCCGGCTATGTCGGCTATGAGGAAGGCGGCGCGCTCACAGAAGCCGTGCGGCGCAGGCCCTATCAGGTCGTGCTGTTCGACGAGATCGAGAAGGCGCATCCCGACGTCTTCAATGTTCTCCTGCAGGTGCTCGACGACGGCAGGCTTACCGACGGGCAGGGACGCACGGTCGATTTCAAGAACGTGCTGATCGTCATGACCTCCAATCTCGGGGCCGAATACATGGCCGAGGGCGAGGAACTGGAGGCGGTGCGCGAACAGGTGATGGATGTCGTCCGGTCGCGGTTCCGCCCGGAATTTCTCAACCGTCTCGACGAAATCCTGCTCTTCCACCGCCTGACCCGCGACCAGATGGACGCGATCGTCGATATCCAGATGGAGCGTCTCCAGCGGCTGCTCAGGGACCGCAAGATCGCGATCCATCTCGACGAGAACGCCCGGACCTGGCTTGCCGATCATGGCTACGACCCGATCTATGGCGCGCGGCCGCTGAAGCGCGTCATCCAGCGCAATGTGCAGGATCCGCTGGCGGAGCTGCTGCTCGAGGGCCGCATCAGGGACGGTGCGACCGTGGCCGTCTCGGCGGGCGTCGACGGGATCATGATCGATGGGCATGAGGCGTCGGCCGAGGACGACGAAGACACCGGATTGCGTGTCGTGCACTGAGAAAATCGGAGTGACGAAGCAAAAAGGGCCGGTAATTCCGGCCCTTTTTTCAACTCGGCTTTTGCGTCAGTCTACGGATCAGTTCGCCTTGCTGCCCGGCGTTGTGGCCTGCGCGACCGTGGTCAGGAGCGGCGCCTCGGCCATTTGCGTCATGATCTTCTGGCGCGCGCCCTGATATTTCTTCAGATCGCCGCCGGCGAGCTGCGTTCCCGCCGGCACCTTGACGCCGAGCGGATTGATCTTCTTGCCGTGATAGGAGATTTCGTAGTGGAGGTGCGGACCGGTCGAGCGTCCGGTCGAGCCGACATAGCCGATGACCTCGCCCTGGTGGACGGCGACGCCGGGGTGAATGCCCCTGGCGAAACCGGTCATGTGGCCATAGCCCGTCTCATAGCCGTTGGCGTGTTTCAGGCGGACGAAATTGCCATAGCCGTTGACCCAGCCCGCGATCTCGACCTTGCCGCTGCCGGCGGCGTAGATGGGGGTGCCCTTCGGCGCCGCGAAGTCGACGCCTTCGTGAAATTTGGTGAAGCCGAGGATCGGATGCTTGCGCATGCCGAAGCCCGACGAGATGCGGGCGCCGTCCACCGGCGTCTTCATCAGGAACTTCTTCATGCTGCGGCCCTGCTCGTCGAAATAGTCCCAGTCGCCGCTGGCCATCTTGTAGCGCCACAGGCGATGGGTCTTGCCTTCGATGGTGAGCGAGGCGTACTCGACATTTCCCGACCTGACGGGTTTTCCATCCTCGTCGAACTGGCGGTCGAAGAAGACTTCGAAGCCGTCGCCGGGATGGATTTCGCGCTGGAAGTCGATCGAGTAGGAGAACATGCGGATCATCTCGACGATGATCGCGGCGGGGATGCCCGCCTGCTGCGCATCGAGATAGAGGCTCGATTTGATCGTGCCCTTCGCATGCGCGTAGCCCCTGGTCAGTTCCTTCTCGATCTCGTTTGAGGAGTAGCTGCCGTCGTCGGCGCGATTGATCTCGATCGCCCTGTCGATGTCGGGTTGCAGGGAAATTGCCGTCAGGAGCTTCGACGGCGCCTCCTCGTTGCCGGATTCATCGGTGAGGAACGTCAGCGAGATCTTCTGGCCGACGCGCAATTTGGTGGGGCTGAAGAGCGGACGCAGCGCGGCGATGGCATGATAGGCGTCGACGCGATCGGCGCCGGCATCGGTCAGCACCTGCATCAGCGTCTCGCCGTCATTGATCGCGACTTTGGTCCGGACTTCCTGCGGGCCGCTTGGCGCGGCGGCGAGCCGGGCATTGTCCTCAGTCGCCGGGGTCGCGTCGGCGGGAGCCGGATTTGCCGTGGCCGGCGCTTCAAGCGAAGCGGTTTCGCGGGACGCGGCCTCGGGAGATGCGGCCTCGGGAGATGATGATTGGGAAGGGGCCGACATTTCGGCCGTTTTCGCGGCGCCGGCGATATCGGCGGGGCGGAGCGCGATCCGCGCGACCGCGCCCGGCGCATCGTGACCATCGGTATCGAGGGCGACGATCTGCGGCGTGTCGTCGGCGGTGAGTGCCGCCGTCTCGATGCTGGCGTAGGGCGCGACGAGCGCCGTGAGGCCGGTGCCAAGGAGCATGAAGGACATCGCGCCCGCGACGCCGGCCGCCGCCAGCCAGCGGTTCTGGCCCAGGCTCTGGCCAAGGGCAAGGCGGCTCGCCGACAGATAGAGCTTCAGGCTGCGCTGAAGGGTTTCACGGAGGTTCGGGCCACGCATTGCTGCGGTGCGGCCTTCATCGGCCGCGGCGCCCGGAAATGCTCCGTCCCCCTGGGTCTCTGTCCCCGCGTCGTACAAGCTTATCCCCTAAGACGTCCCGGAACCGGGCAAAAGCCCCGCCCCCTTCGCTCCGGCCGCCCCCCAAAGGCCGCCGTAACGAACTGAAATGTACCGTGATCGAACGATGCTAGCTCCCGACTGCCCTGTCAACGAGCACAACGTCCATCCTGCCTCATATTTGTCGATGTTAGCCGCGCTTTGTCCAAGCTTTGTGACTATCGTCCCATAAAGCGACGATTGCCGGCGCTCATCGACGCTCCCGACCGGCCTCCAGCATGATGCGGGCCGGAATCAGGCGCGGGGAAGTGCTTGCGCCGCAACGCTAAATCGATCGCGAGAGTCAAGCGCAAACTCTGCGAATTTTTTTGTGTTTCGATGCAAAAAGGCGTTTGACAGGCCCCGGCGACCCCCCTATAAACCGCCTCCACGAACGAGGCCACGGCGCGCCGCCAACACGACAAGGTGTCGCGCTTATCCTCGATAAGAGATCGCTAATCGGCCTTGCTTGTTAGTGTTCTTTGTGGCCTAGTAAACGATCCAATGATGGATGACGGCAGGCCCCGACTTCTCCGGAAGCGGTGGCATGACTGTCCTTCGGGTCGGTTGCGACCCTCGGTTTCGAGGCGCCCAAAGCGTCTGGATGCCAAGGTGCTCTTTGACATTGTGGTTAGAGAAAGAGAAACGTGGACGGCGGTGTCCTGGCGAGCTCGGGTCTAAATCCGAGCAAACCGAATACCGACTGTCTGACGTTTCAAAACACACTACCCCGTTACGTCGATCGCAAGATCGGCCAATAACGAGAGTATGTGTCTTGCGTCGCGTCCCGCGATTTTCCTCGCGGGATTTACATAGTCGGATCAACTCAACTTGAGAGTTTGATCCTGGCTCAGAACGAACGCTGGCGGCAGGCTTAATACATGCAAGTCGAACGCACTCTTCGGAGTGAGTGGCAGACGGGTGAGTAACACGTGGGAACCTACCTAGGGGTACGGAATAACTCAGGGAAACTTGTGCTAATACCGTATACGACCTTCGGGTGAAAGATTTATCGCCCCTAGATGGGCCCGCGCT
>JAJXZC010000217.1 GCA_021780275.1 Pseudomonadota bacterium | reverse complement strand
GGCCGGGTGAAGCGCGCTCGATACCGACGACAGCTTGCGCCGTCTTTCGCCTTCTATTGCGATGACCTCAATGACATCCGTGCCCACGATCAGCATCAGACGCCACTGTGCGGTATCGCCACGCAACTGCATCAGTTCCGGCACAAGAGACCGGAAGTAATATCCTTGAGCACGCTCGAAGATATCGACGACGCGCCGCCTCAAATTGTCGAGCATTTCCGACAGGGCGCTCATATTCATTTGCTCACCAACTCCAGGAGAGAGTGTTGAATGGCTTCTGCACGTCATCTTGCAGGATGATCGTGGCGATGCGACGCATCGGCGTTCGGTCCGCCATATCGACGACATAGATCCCGCTCATCGACGCGGACAGCCAGTTCGCATATTTCTTCAAAATCGCCGCTGCGTCGGCATCATTCCAGCCGTCCCGGTTCCGCGCTTTCAAAAGCACATCGACTTCGAGCGGAGAAATATCCGGTATGGCGCCAAGAAGTGCCGGCGGCGCGATCCACGGGTTCAGACGGCCGTCGCCCTGCCCATAGATCGTCAGCAGGGGCAGCGCGCGTTCGAAGAGCGGCAAGTCATCGACGAAAAGACTCGCGAGCTGATTGACGGTGCGGAACGGATGCTCCGGCGCAACGCTCTTCGCGCCGGCGTTGTTGAGCCCGACAGCAGCGCTGTTGGCCTCCTTTGTCGGCACAAGCATTCCGCGCCATTCGTCGATGCGCCGCGCAATCGCCTCCGCTTCGCCCCGGCTGTCGGTCAGGTTCAGCAGAACCCTCCGGATCAACTCGATATCGGCGCGGTTCACATCGAGAAGGGCCGTGGCATCGGTGACGCGGATCGAGACCATCTCTCCGTCGAAGTCGATGCGCCTGATGCTGCCATCGGCGCGCCAACGCGCGGCGGGCGCGGTCGTCAGAAGCCCCGCGGCAGCAATCTCGACGGCGCTCTGGGCCATGCGCTCGGTCAGAAATTCCGATTTCGAGGAGCGGGCCAATAAAGCGCCCTGATGTACGCTCGACATCGCCAGGACGACGACCAGCGACAGCGCCGCGATGGCGAGCAGAACGACAATGAGGATGATGCCGTCCTGCCGCGTCATTGGGAGGCTCCAAGGCGGCCCCGGCCGCGCAACGAGCAATAGGCATCCGAGAGATCGACGCAGGCAGGCTCCGCATCAATCATCAGGCTTGTCGTCAACGGAGCGACGAGAGGTTTTCCGGTCTTCGGCTCCGTAAGCGCAATACGGATCTGACCGGGAAGGCGATCCCTGTATTCCCATGCATCAGTCCAGCTCTGCTGCCCGACATCACGATAGGAAAATGCGATCGCAAAGGGCCCGTCGATGAGCGTGGTTCTGTCGCCCCACGCGGCATTGACGAAATCGCCTCGCCCTTCCTGATACGGCGCGCGGTCCCTCACAAGCGCCTGCCCCGCCGGAGTCGTGACGACAGACAGACGGACAAGCTCCATGTCGGACGAAACGGGGTAAGGGCGCTGGACGATGACATAGGCGAGCGACCTGGGCCCGCCCGCGAAGAGATAGGCGGCGTCGCCGCCGCGCCCTACAGCCACTCGCTCGATGCGCATCAGATCGTCGGCCGCTGCCTGAAATCCGAGATCAAGCATCTCCAACCGATCGAGCGCCGATGCCGAGGCGCGCGCGCCCGTTCTGACCACGCGGGCGCTCGCCGCAAGTCCCGCCAGAACCAGGGCGGAGACGGCGAGATAGACCATCAACTCCACAAGCGTAAAGCCGGCCGATCCTCCCGCGAAAGTCCTGCTGCGGTCCCCCGTCGTCATTGGGCCGGTCCCAATTTCAATGAGCGAAAGGTCATCGCCCCTCGCGGCCCCTCGATGATGTATTGAATCTCGTAGAGCCGCCAGGGATCGCGCGGAGCGCCCGCCGCCCAGGCCTCGAGAGCCGGGACCGTCGTGATGCGCCACCTGTAGGCACCGACACGCCCCGTCGTCACACCGGGCAAAGGCCGCGTAACATTCCTTTCATCTGCCAGGAGCGAGCGCGCGATGATGCGCTGCTGAAAATCATTCGTGAGCCGGGCGCCGCCGCGTTCCGCGTTTCCAACCGCCTGCAGCAAGGTCACCATGCCGAGGGCGAGCACCGCGAGCGCGCACAGCGCCTCGACCAGCGTGAAGCCGGGAGATGAAAGAACCTCCTCATCGAACGGCATCGACCGTCACCCTTCCCGTCAGCCAGGCCACGCGCAGTCGTCTCTCGTGATCGCCATATCTCAAGGAAATTGCGCCGCCGCTTGAACCTCCATTCGGAAAGAAGCGCATCATGGCGATGCCTCGACGGTAGCTCGCGGCATCGGCGACGCCGAGGACGAATGCCTCGCCGGACGGAAACGTCACCGATCGGCGCGTTGCCGTACTACTCAGCCTGCGTTCCTGCAGATCGATGAAAACCGATTGCTCGGTCCGCGCGGCCAGCGCCCTCGCCCGCGTCTCACGCAGGACGTTGACGCTTTCCTGCAGGGCCGACGTTGCTATCTCCTCTTCACCGCGGGGGCGAAACTTCAGAACCGTAATCGACGTAATGAGAACAAGAATCGAAAGGACGACGAGCAACTCCAGAAGCGTGAAGCCGCCCTTCCCCTCGTCCAGATGAACGCGCTCAGTTGGTGACGTCGGCATCCTCACCCTGACCACCCGGCTTGTCGTCGCGTCCATAGGAAAAGATATCGAAGGCCCCCTTGTGGCCTGGCGCGCGATACCGATAGGCGTGGCCCCATGGATCGAGGGGAATGTCCGCCTTGTTGATATAGGGTCCACGCCAGTTAGCGACACTGGAGGGTTTCTTCACGATCGCGGCAAGGCCTTGCGCGGTGGTGGGATAGACGCCGGTATCGACGGCATAAAGGTCGAGAGACGTGCTGAGGGATTCAATCTGGACCTTCGCGGCCTTTGAGCGCGAGTCGCCGATATAGCCGATGATGCGCGGCGTGATCAGGGTGGCGAGCAGAACCAGAATGACGAGAACGACGAGAAGCTCGAGCAATGTGAAGCCCGCGTCGCTTCCATGCGCGAATTGTGCATCCTCTTCGGCCATGTTCGGATGATGGTTATCGTTTTCGGTCATTTCACATTGCCAGATCGTTGACGCTGATAATCGCCTGCATGACGATCGCTATAATCGAACCGACCACGCCGCTGAGCACAAGAATGATGGCTGGCTCCATGAGCGTGGTCAGGCGCTGTATGTTGACGTCCACCTTCTCCTCGAACATGAGTGAAAGCTGGTTCAGGGCGGGCACCAGATTTCCCGTCTCCACGCCGACGCGCAGCAGACGGGGCACAAGTGCCGGAAAGAGATGGCTTGCCTCGACAGGCTTCAGAAAATCCTCGCCCTTCCGCAAGGCGATCGTCATTTCGTTCACGATCCTGTCCAGCTCGCGCGCCTGAAATGCCTGACGAACGAGATCGAGCGCCGACGACAATTCGACGCCAGCACCGAGTAGAAGACCAAGTGTCCGGCAGAATTGTGCCACGAGAGAAAGTCCCAACACGCGGCCCACAAGCGGAATGCGCAGTGCTGTCTCATAGGCCAGGTGTCTCGTTTTCCGGTTGCGAACGACTGCGGCAATTGCGAGAGAGGCCACAATGAATGCGACGGTGAGAAGCCAGCCATTGCCAATCAACCAGTCCGACACGGCGATGAGCCTGCGCGCCGGACCGGGCACATGTGCGGATGGATCGTCGAACATATCCTTGAGCTTGGGCACGACGCCCGTGAGGATGAACAATATGGCGCCCGCCGCGACGCACAAGATCGTGCCCGGATAGAGCAAGGATGAAATGATCTTCTGCCGGCCAGACGCTTCGCGTTCTCGCGCGTCCGCCATTCGCTCCATGACCACCGGCAATGTGCCGCTCGACTCCGCAACACCGATCATGGCGATGAAATAGTCCGAGAATATTCCCTGATGCTTCAACAACGCATCGTGCAGAGACTCGCCTGCCCTTATCCGGACATGCACATCCGAAAGGACCGGCCCCAGTCTCGACGTCGCGAACTCTGCCGCCAGCATTTCAAGCGCCCGGCTGAGGTTGAGTCCAGCGCGGAGAAGCCATGCCAGCTCGCGCGTAAAGAGCGTTATATCGGCAGCAGACGGACGACGCCGCCAGCCCATGCCGCCGAGGCGGAGCTCGCCTGACGCCAGCCTGACCTCAAGCGCGTGCTGACGGACCGCCTCGA
>JAJXZC010000190.1 GCA_021780275.1 Pseudomonadota bacterium | reverse complement strand
CAGCCATCGCGCCCGCGTGCTGGCGCTCTATCAGCTCGGCTTCTCCGGCGGTGCGCCCATCGGCTCGCTGATCATGGGGTTCATCGTCGGCGGCATCGGCATTTATGAAGCGGTGCTGGTGCCTTCGGGCGTGATGATCGGCATCGTGGGGCTGTTGCTGCTGTCGCCGATCTGGTCCTATCGCGCGGAAGAGGCGAGCGCATGAGTGCGCCGGAGTTCGATACGCCGGAGGAGAATTTCCGCCCGGACCTCGCCTGGTACATGAGCGGCATCTGGCTCTATTTCTCGGCGGCAGGCATTCAGGGCGTGATGTTTCCCTGGCTCATTGCCATCGTGCTGCATGAACCCTCCGCCCGCGTCGGCATCGCACAGATGACGATGATGCTTCCGATGCTGATCCTGACGCTCTTCGGCGGGGCGCTGGCGGACCGCATGGAATTGCGGAGCCACTTGCGGCGCCTTCAGATCATGCAGATGGTGCCGCCGGTGCTGCTCGGGATCATCATCTATACGGGCCATCTGAGTTACGGCGTGATGCTCTTCTTCGGCGTCATCCTCGGCATCCTCGGGGCCTATGTGATGCCGACGCGCGATGCCATGCTGACGCGGGTCGCGATCAACAACCTCAAGGGCAATATCCAGCGCGGCGTCGCCATGTCGCTGAGCGGACAATTCCTCGGGCAGGTCGTGGGCTTCCTGATCGGCGGCACGGCGATGTTCGTCGGCGCGCCATTGCTCTTCGGGCTTCAGAGCCTGTTGCTGCTGGGCGCTGTCTTCACGACCTCGAACCTCAACGAGGCGCCGCCTGCGCCCAAGGCGCCGAGCGAGAGACGTCCGTCGCAGCTATCCGACATCAAGGAAGGGCTGATCGTGCTGTGGCAGAGCGAGCGATTGCGCCCTGTCGTCATGATGATGTTCATGTCGGGCATTCTCTTCATGGGCGTCTTCATGGTGCTCTTCCCGATCATGGTGCGCGACGTCTATCACGGCTCGTCCTTCGAGATCGCGCTCATCAACATGTGTTTCTTCGGCGGCATCGGCGTGTCATCGCTGACGCTGTCGCAGCTCAGACCGATCAAGCGGCAGGGGCGCGCCATGATGCTCGCCATGTGCACGGGCTCCAGCGTGATGGTGATGATGCACTTCGGCCTGCCGATCTACGTGGTCGATGCGCTGGCGCTGGCATGGGGGCTCGCCGCCGGTGTCTCGATGACGCAATCGCGGGCAGTGGTGCAGGAATTTGCCGAACCGCATATTCGCGCGCGTCTCATCTCCGCCTTCCAGCTCGGCACCATGGGCGGTGGGCCTATCGGGGCGCTGCTGACGGGCTATGTGATCAAATATCTCGGCGTGCTCGACGCGGTGCTTGTGCCCGTGGGGCTGATGGTGGTGCTGTGGCTGTCGATTTTCTTCTTCACGCCGCTGTGGTCGCTGGAGGCACCGCCGAAGAGGTTGGAGAGGTAAAAAGAAGAGCCCTCTCCCTTTGGGAGAGGGTTGGGTGAGGGTCTTTCCTTCACCAAGAAGACCCTCACCCTCCGCTCACTGTCGTTCGCTCCTCCCTCTCCCAGGGGGAGAGGGAAAAAGATGTCACTTGTATTCGCGCTTCGGCCACCAGGGGAAGAAGGAGGGCATGTTCTTCGAGACGCGGTCGGGGTATTTCGCCGGGCGCTTTTCGAGGAAGGAGACGACGCCTTCCTTGGCGTCTTCGGTGCGGCCGCGGGCGTAGATGGCGCGGCTGTCGATCTTGTGGGCTTCCATGGGATGATCCATGGCCGAAAGACGCCAGAGCATCTGGCGCGTGAGGGCGACGGAGACCTGCGCCGTATTGTCGGCGATTTCGCGGGCGAGCGTGCGGGCGGCGGGCAGCAGATCGTCGGGCGCATGAAGCGAGCGGACGAGACCGCCCTTCAAGGCTTCCTGAGCGTCAAAGACGCGGCCCGTGTAGGTCCATTCCAGCGCCTGGCTGATGCCGACGATGCGGGGCAGGAACCAGCTGGAGCAGGCTTCCGGCACGATGCCGCGACGGGCAAAGACGAAACCGAATTTGGCGGTTTCAGAAGCGAGGCGAATGTCCATGGCAAGCTGCATGGTAACGCCGATGCCGACCGCCGGGCCGTTGACCGCGGCGATGACGGGCTTCAGGCATTCATAGATACGCAGCGTCACGCGGCCACCGCCGTCGCGCACGCTCTCGTGACTCCAGTCGGTGTCGCCGTCCTTCATGGGCGTGCCGGCTTTTTCCGGGCGGTCTTCGCGGGCGGCATAGTCGAAGGTCTTGGCGCCAGCGGAAAGGTCGGCACCGGCGCAGAAGGCGCGGCCGTCGCCGGTCACGATGATGGCGCGGACGTCGTCGTCGGCATCGGCCTTGTCGAAAGCGTCGATCAATTCGGACATCATCTCGCCGGTGAAGGCGTTGAGCTTGTCAGGACGGCTCAAGGTGATGGTGAGGATATTGTCTTCGACCTCATATTTGATCGTGTTGTAGGCCATTTCTGTCTCCCTGTTTAAGGCTGATGCCAAATTATATGTATCGGACTTGTTGCTGCCGTTACGTCAACTTCAAATAGTTGACGAGTGGGTCAAGTTGCGCTCCTTTTGCGCTCAACAAGGGCCGACGAATGTCTTATGTCCTGATATAACAACGGCTGTTGAGAAAAGCGAAGCCCTATTGGGCGAAACGCTTCGCGGCAAAAAAATTCGGCAAACTTGCCTCATAGGAGACCTGCGCGATGCATCCTACCGTTCACGCCAAGACGAACGCTGACAAGCCCGCCTATATCATGGCGGCGACGGGTGAAACCGTCACTTACCGCGAGCTCGACGAGCGCTCCAACCAGATCGCCCATATGTTCCGCGACGCTGGCCTGAAGCCCGGCGACGCCATCGCGATCTTCATGGACAATAACGCGCGCTTTTATGAAATCTGCTGGGCGGCGCAGCGCGCGGGCCTTTACTACACTGCCGTTTCCTCGCGTCTGACGGCTGGCGAAATCGAATATATCGTCGACGACTGTGGCGCACGGATATTTTTCACATCGATTGCGCTGAAGGCTGTGGCGGAAGAACTGATCAAGCGCGACAAGATGACGAAGGTCGAGCGCATGTTCATCGTGGGCGGCGACCTTGCGGGCTACGAACGCCTCGAAGCGGTGCGCGACAGTTTTCCGAAAACGCCGATTGCGGATGAAACCTCGGGCACGGACATGCTCTATTCCTCCGGCACGACGGGCCGCCCGAAGGGTGTCAAGCATGCGCTGACCGGCGCGCCGATCGACGAAGCCAATGCGCTCGTCGGTCTTGCCGCGCTGCTCTATGGCATGGACGAAAACACCGTCTACCTGTCGCCCGCCCCGCTCTATCACGCCGCGCCCTTGCGCTGGTCGATGACGGTCAACCGCCTCGGCGGCACGGTCGTGGTGATGGAACATTTCGACGCCGAAGAGGCGCTGAAGTGCATCGAGAAATACAAGGTCACGCACAGCCAGTGGGTGCCGACGATGTTCGTGCGCATGCTGAAGATGCCGAAGGAAGTGCGCGACAAATACGATGTGTCGTCGCTGAAGGTCGCGATCCACGCCGCTGCGCCCTGCCCCGTCCCGGTCAAGGAACAGATGATCGAATGGTGGGGCCCGGTGATCTATGAATATTACGCGGGTTCGGAAGGCAATGGCTTCTGCGCGCTCGACTCGAACGAGTGGCTGGCGCACAAGGGCTCGGTCGGCAAGGCGCTCAATGCCATCACGCATATCTGCGATGAAGAAGGCAACGAGCTGCCGGTGGGCGAAGCGGGCACGATCTACTTCGAAAGCGACAGCGAATTCGAATATCACAACGACCCGAAGAAGACGGCGGAATCGCGTCATCCGACGCATCCGACATGGTCGACGCTCGGTGACATCGGCAAGGTGGACGAAGAAGGCTATGTCTATCTCACCGACCGCAAGGCCTTCATGATCATTTCGGGCGGCGTGAATATCTATCCGCAGGAAGCCGAAAACCTGCTCGTCATGCAGCCTAAGGTGGCTGATGCTGCCGTGATCGGCGTGCCGAACGAAGACTTCGGCGAAGAGGTGAAGGCCGTCATCCAGCCGGTAAACTGGGCAGACGCAGGCCCGGCGCTGGAAGCGGAACTCATCGAATTCTGCAAGAGCGAGCTTTCGGCGATCAAATGTCCGCGCTCCGTGGACTTCCAGGAAGAGCTGCCGCGTCATCCGACGGGCAAGCTCTACAAG
>JAJXZC010000705.1 GCA_021780275.1 Pseudomonadota bacterium | reverse complement strand
CCATGGTGGCGCTATTGAACTGGCTTTCCATATAGGACTTGCCACCGACCATGGCGAGGATGGCGCCATCGGGCGCGAGCGCAATGGCTGCGCCCTGGGTGACGCCGTGGCCGTTGCCATTTTTCTTCAATGCTCTGGCGATGGCGTCTTCGGCGGCGCGCTGACGGTTCGGGTCGAGCGTCGTCTTGACGACGAGGCGGCCCTGCGCCTGCGGCATCAGCGTCTGGATTTCACTGGCGACCCAATCGACGAAATATTGCGGGCCATCGCGGCGCTCGCGGGTGGCGACGACAGCGGGATGCTTGCGCGCGCCGGAAACCTCGGCCTCGGTGAGATCGCCGTTGGAGACGAGGCGGTCGAGCACCGTATTGGCGCGGGCACGCGCGAGCTGCAGATCATTCGTCGGCGCAAACCGCGAGGGCGCCTTGGGCAGACCGGCGAGCACGGCGGCTTCGGCGAGCGACACATCGCGGGCGCTCTTGCCGAAGTAATAATGGGCGGCGGCATCGACGCCATAGTTGCCCGCGCCGAGATAGACGCGGTTGAGATAGGTCGAGAGAATTTCGTCCTTCGTGTAGTTCTGCTCGAGCCAGAGGGCGATCAGCGCTTCCTGTGCCTTGCGCCAGAGGGTGCGGTCATTGTCGAGATAGAGGTTCTTGGCGAGCTGCTGCGTGATGGTCGAGCCGCCTTCGACGATGTGACCGGCGCGGAGATTGACCCAGGCGGCGCGAATGAGCGCCTGCCAGTCGATGCCGAAGTGCGAATAGAAGCGATGGTCTTCGGTCGCGATGAAGGCCTTGATGAGATAGGGCGGCAATTCGCCGAGCGGCACGGGCGGCGCCATGGTGCCGCCACGGCTGCCGATTTCATGGCCTTCGTTATCGAGGACGGTGAGCGCCAGCGTGCGGGGCGGGCCGACTTCCATGTCGTGGCGAAGCTTGGGAAGCGTGACGAGGACGAGGAGCGCGCCTGCGACGAGACCCGCCGTGACGCCGAAGGAGATGAGGCGCAGCCACAAGGGACGGCGACGACGCGCGCGAGCGGGCCGGGCCGCGGGCGTCTCCGCTCCGGCTTCCGGCGCATCCTCTGAAACTTCTTCAGGGGTGTCGGTCGGATTTTGGTCGTCGTCTGACAAGGTTAATGGTCCCCGCTGGCGTCGTTCTCGTCCCTTGAGACAGGCAAGCCTTGTGCCGCTATTTCCGGCAATGAGGGGGAGTATTCCGCTGCAATGCGTTGGTATTGGGGCGGAAATTGGGACAGCTCGAGAATTTTTGTGTCAATCGGACACATTGAGGGGCGCCGGGGCTTGACCGCGCAAGGGCTTTGGGGCTCTGTCTCGCGCATGGGAAAAGAGCCTTTCTGGAAGCGCAAGACGCTGCACGAAATGAACCGCAAGGAGTGGGAATCGCTCTGCGACGGTTGTGCGAAATGCTGCCTCGTGAAACTGGAAGACGAAGACACGCTGGAGATTTCCTATACGAGCGTCGGCTGCAAATTGCTGGATTGCACGACCTGCCAATGCACCGATTACAAGAACCGCCAGAAGCATGTGCCCGATTGTGTGAAGCTGACACCGGACGTGATCGACGAGTTGCACTGGATGCCGCCGTCCTGCGCTTATCGCTTGCTGTCTGAAGGCAAGGATCTGCCCGACTGGCACCCGCTGGTTTCCGGCGAGACGGAAAGCGTGGTCCGCGCGGGCATGTCCATCCGCGATCGCTTCGTCTCCGAAGAGGAGATCGATATGGATGACATTTGCGACTATATCGTCGAGTGGCCGAAGCTGGTTGCGGACTGAGGATTGGGACCTCGCCCTTCGAGACGCGGACAATGTCCGCTCCTCAGGGTGAGGGTCAAAGTTATGCAGCCTCATCCTGAGGAGCCGCGAAGCGGCGTCTCGAAGGATGGCAACATATTCTCAGATATCCTCAGTTGGCAGCGCGACGCTTCATCCCCATCTTCGACCCATCTCCAGAAGTGTGGAAAAAATGATCTGCCTAAAGATTAGTCAGATATTTCGAGATATCCCCACTTCACAAGCGCAACGCTCTCACCCATCTTCAAGGGCATATGAAGAACTCCGCCAACAGAAAGAAATCGGCAAAGCGCGCCGAGCCTGCCACAGCGGAAGGCGAGCCTGACTGGGAAGCCATCCGCATCAAATATGAGATTGTCGAAATGCCGATGAGCGAGGTGGCGGCGGGCACCGGCATGGCGTGGCAGAAGATAGCCATTTATGCCGCGAAGAATGGCTGGCGATTGCGAAAGCCCCGCACGCGCGCGCAGAAAGATGATGCGTTACGTGACGCGGGCCTCGCACCGACGCGGTTGGCGACAAGGCTCAAGCGGCTCATCGCCCGCGAGATTTCGTCGATCGAAAACGAAGACATGAGCGAGAGGCCCGCTGCGGACCGCGAACGCGACGCACGGCGGCTTTCCTCGCTGGTGCGCTCGCTGGAAAAACTGAACGACATCAAGGCGGCAAAGAACAAGCGTGAGCGCGAAGCAGAAGAGGGCGAAGGCGACGAAGAAGCCATTCAGGCTGAGTTGGAACGCCGCTTCGATCGCCTCGCTGCCGGAAGCGGAAAGGGCAGCGCTGCTGAAAAGCCTGAGCCCGGCGGCGAAGCAATGGCTGAGTGACCATTGGCCCTTCTGGGCGCGGGAGGACCAACTCGCGCCCGACGGCGACTGGACGACATGGCTGGTGCTGGGCGGACGCGGCGCGGGCAAGACGCGCGCGGGCGCGGAATGGGTGCGCGCGCTGGTGGAAACGAGCGCGGCGGGACGCATTGCGCTTGTCGGCGAGACTTTTGCCGATGTGCGCGAGGTGATGATCGACGGGCCATCGGGCCTGACGAGGCTGACGCGGAAAGGCGCGCCGCGCTATGAGCCCTCGCGCAAAAGACTGCTCTGGCCCAATGGCGCTGTGGCGCAGGCCTTTTCAGCATCGGAGCCCGAAAGCCTGCGCGGACCGCAGTTTGACGCCGCCTGGGCCGACGAGGTCGGCAAGTGGCGCTATGCGGAAGCGGCCTGGGACATGCTGCAGTTCGGCCTGCGGCTGGGCGACAAGCCCCGGCAGGTGGTGACGACGACGCCAAGGCCCGTGCCGATCCTGAAACGCTTGCTCAAAGACGAGACGAGCGTGGTGACGCGAGCGAGCACCTATGCGAACCGCGCCAATCTGGCCGACGCTTTTTTCGCTCGGTCATCACCCGCTATGAAGGCACGCGGCTGGGGCGGCAGGAACTCGACGCCGAATTGATCGAGGATAATCCGGACGCGCTCTGGTCGCGCGCGCAATTGGACGAGATGCGGGTTCGCCGCGCGCCGGAGCTCACGCGCATCGTCGTGGCGGTTGACCCGCCGGCGACGAGCGGGGCAAATGCGGATGAATGCGGCATCGTGGTGGCGGGCGTGGACGCGGAGGGGCGCGGCTTCGTGCTCGATGATCGCTCGATGGGTGGTCTGACGCCGTTGACCTGGGCGAGCCGTGCGGCAAAAGCCTATCGTGATTTCGAGGCCGACCGGATTGTCGCCGAAAGCAACCAGGGCGGAGATCAGGGCGGGCGCAAGAGCGCTCAAACCGAACCGCTGACCTTCCTCCCCAGGGAAATGGAAGATATCGCCTGTCTCGCCCTGTCGATCTGCCGTGTGCTGGAGGTCGAGGACGATGAAGAGGGGCAGGTGGCTATGGCCTGTGCCATCCTGAATCACATGCGGCGCTTTGGACGCGAAGGTGGCGGGCAAGGCGGCGCTGCGGCGCGGGTGTTGAAGCCGTTGAGCATCGAGCGTCTGCCCTGGCGGGCCTTTGCGATTGCCTGTCTGGTGGTGTCCGGCGATATGGAGGACCCGACCGGCGGGGCCACGCATTTTCACCGGCACACGGAAAATCCCGAATGGGCACAAGCGGCGACGCCAAAGGCGCTGATCGGCAACTATGTCTATTACGTCATGCCACTTTGCTGAATTGTATAGAGTTGTAGCTATTATTGGTTGCTACAAATACTTCGCTCTTAAATATCCGTTAACGGAAATTGTGCACCCTGATCTGATACCGACAGATTATCGAACGACGCAAATGCGTCAGGGTGCACAGAACATGGCACGCAGGATCTTTTACGCACGACGCTCCAAACGCCCCTTCGTGGTGGCGTTCGGTTTGTTGTGCTTCGGAGCTGCTGTCTTTTGCGTGGGCTTTGAAGCGGGTCGCACGCATCCCGACTTTCTGGCGGTTGGC
>JAJXZC010000438.1 GCA_021780275.1 Pseudomonadota bacterium | reverse complement strand
GGATGCGAATCGTTATCGAAGAGTCAGGCTTACGCTCAGCCTTCGAATCTGCTGCGGCCGAGGCAGGTGCGGCTTTTGGAGACGATACGATCTACATCGAGCGCTATATCCGGCATGCTCGACATATCGAAGTGCAAATCATTGGCGATAAGCACGGCAACCTAGTTCATCTCGGAGAGCGTGATTGCTCCTCCCAGCGTCGCTATCAGAAAATCATTGAGGAAGCCCCCGCACCATTTCTTGATTCTTTGCGCTCAAGGATTCACGAGGCGGCTCTGAAGCTTGCTCGCGAGGTCCGCTATGAGAATGCCGGGACAATCGAATTCATCGTGGACCGCGACGCCGACGAGTTCTACTTCCTCGAAATGAACACGCGTATCCAAGTCGAGCACCCTGTGACCGAGATGATCACTGGTATCGACATCGTACAAGAGCAACTTCGGGTTGCGGCTGGCGCTCCATTGAGCTTTCGGCAGGAAGACATCCGCTTTTGGGGTCACTCAATCGAATGTCGTGTGAACGCAGAGTCGGCACGCGATGGTTTTCGACCAAGTCCGGGGCGGATCACCGTTTGGCGCTCACCTGAGGGACCGCAGATCCGAATCGATACTCACTGCGCCGCTGGATATCTGGTCCCTCCCTACTACGACTCGATGCTCGCCAAGGTAATCGTACATGCGCCAGACCGAATGGCTGCGATTATACTTTTGGAAAGGGCTTTGTCCGAGATGGTCGTAGAGGGCGTGTCGACGACGATCCCATTCGTCGCGAAAGTCATTGCGAAGCCTGACTTTCGCGACGGTCAAACCCACGTACGCTGGATTGAGGAATTGCTCGCGCAGTTCCCGGACACTGTGAATTAAGGAATGCAGGAGAACTCTATGGCGGCCAATTCCGAAGTTCGCTTCGTTGATACGACATTGCGTGACGGCAACCAGTCCCTCTGGGCGCTCCAAATGTCTAGCGCAATGATCCTCCCTGTCGCCGCGCGATTGGACGAAGCTGGGTATTCGACGGTCGAAGTGATGGCGCCAGCCCATTTCAAGACGATCGTACGTGATCTGCGCGACGACCCGTGGGAGCGGATCCGCCGCGTCGCCAAGCTAATACCGAATACGCCGCTTGCAGTCATGCAGCAGTGCAGCATCACCGGATTTGGCATTGTCCCCAAATGTATGGTGAAGCTGTGGATGGAGCGTCTGGCCGCGAACGGCATCCGTCGTCTCCACCTCATGGAGGCATCGAATGACTTTGGCCTGCGCGTGCCCGACTACATCGCGTTCGCGCACGAAGCCGGCATCGAAGTCTGTCTCGCAATCACCTACTCCGTCTCTCCTAAGCACACGGACGAACACTTCATCCAAAAGACGAGGGATGCCGTTAAGAGCGGGGCTAAAGCGATCTTCTTGAAGGATCCAGGCGGGCTACTTACCCCTGAGCGCGTCCAAGCTCTCGCTCCGACGATGCTTGCAGTGGCGGGAGACATTCCGGTCGAAATTCACTCGCATTGCACAACTGGCCTTGCGCCCTTGTGCTACCTTGAGGCCGTCAAAGCGGGGATTAGGACGCTCCACGTGGCTATCCCGCCGCTCGCGAATGGCTCGTCACAGCCATCCGTTTTTAATGTCGCAAGCAACCTCCGCTTCCTGGGATACGATCCGAAGATCGATGAAAGTGCGATACGACTTGTCGCCGACCATTTCGACTTTGTCGCGAAGCTGGAGAGTAGACCAATTGGAGCGCCGGTCGAGTACGACTACTATCAGTATGTCCACCAAATCCCGGGTGGCGTCATCAGCAATCTACACCGTCAGCTCACCCAGCTGAAATTGATCGATCGTCTCCCTGACGTTATCAATGAAACCATTCGGGTCCGCAAAGAATTCGGCTACCCGATCATGGTGACGCCTTTCTCGCAATTCGTCGCGACTCAAGCATCGATCAACGTCGCGCTCGGGGAGCGGTATAAGCAGGTCGTTGACGACCTGATCTATTACGCGCTCGGATTCTGGGGCAAAGACGCAGCCGCAGCAATCGACCCGAACGTCATGGACCGCATTATGTCACTTCCGCGGACCAAGGAATTGCGAAACTGGGAGCCGCCGGAGCCCACCCTCAAACAAATGAAAGAGCAATTTGGTGGCCCCGATCTATCCGACGACGAATTGCTCCTACGTTACATAATCGGCAGCGACGACGATTTACGTGCCATGCGGGCGGCCGGTCCTATTGTCGAGGACCGCTATTTGACGGGCGAAACCCCGCTTGCAACATTGCTCTATGAGTTAATGAAACGGCCCGATTTGAGAGCGTTCTCCATGCACTCAAAAGACGTCTCGGTCGAGATGGAGGCATAAGCCGCATAGTTGCATTGCCCGAGCGGCCTGCCCCACGTTGCGGGCAGGCATTTGGTCCGCCGCTAGCCGCTCTTATTCACGAGGCGCGTAATTTGAGGCTGGCGAGCGTGGCGTAAACGCCTGATACGGCGTAGGATTTGGTTGCTTACACCGATCCATTCCAGCGCATCGCGCCAGCCACGCCCGCCATGCCCGACACTACGATCCTGCCGTTTTCGTTTCCAGCCGTCGCCCGCAAGAAAATCACAGCCGATTTCGACGGCGGTCGCCTCACGTCGGACGGCGGCGTCATGCTGCTGGCGATGGCCGAGCGTCGTCTGGGGATCGCCGACAGGCTCGCGGACGCGTTTCCGGATCGTAGCCATCCGGCGTAGGCCGCAGGTGCCTGCTTGCTGAACGTTTGGTGATTGGCGGGTCAATCTACAGGGGATGCAGGATTCCGTCGGACCTGAGAGTTTCGATGGCCTTGTCGAGGGTCAGGCCGCGATAGAGGCGGAACCACTCGCCCGTGTGGCGATGCCACTGAATGTCGAAGCGGTCGGGGCCGATCCAATCGAGGCGAGCGAACGGCGCATCGAACTCTTCGCCGGGATTGTCCGGGAAGCCGGATCGATAGCGCTGTATGAAGCGATATTTGGCGCCATGCCATTTGCCGAGAATGTCGACAGGATAGTTGAACTCGGTCGGTTGGATCGAAGGCAGGAAGCGAGGCTTCAGGAAGTCATCGATCAGCCGTTCGCACGCGGTGGTAACGCGAGCCTTTTCGGCCTCGGAGAATGCGGCGTTCGGTTTAAGCGGCTTGCGCAAGGCTGATAGGCGCCTTCCGCCAGTTCCAGGGGAGCAGTTCATCAAGCCGGTGCGCCGGATGGGCAGCGATGCGCGCAAGGACGTCGGCGAGCCAGGCCTGCGGATCGACGCCATTCATCTTCGCGGTGACGATAAGACTGTACATGGCCGCGGCGCGCTGGCCGCCGCGGTCAGATCCACAGAACAACCACGATTTTCTTCCCAGCGCGATACCACGCAGACCGCGCTCGGCGGCATTGTTGGACATGCAAACGCGTCCGTCATCAAGGAACAGTGTGAAGGCCGACCAGCGCTTCAGCATGTAATTGACCGCCTTCACCAGATCGTGTCGGGGCGACAGCTTCGCTGCCTGCTCACGCATGTAGGCTTGGAGTTCGTCGACGAGAGGCCGGCTCGAGGCTTGCCGAACCGCAACGCGCTCCTGTGGGCTCTTGCCGTTGATGGAGCGCTCGATTGCAAACAGAGCGTCGATGCGGCGCACGACCTCGATTGCGATCGGCGACAAAGGGATTTCCTTCTTGCCCGCAGCCTTGCGGCGCGCGTTCTCCTCGAGATCGGCCATGGCGAAGAACGGTCGGCGACCGTGAACCCAACACGCCGCCTCACGAACGGGCCCCGGCTTTCGGTCCGCCAGATAGAGCTTGTTGTAGCCGTCGTAGGCGTCGGCCTGCAGGATGCCGGCATATCCCGCCAGATGCGCCTGCGGATGTTCGCCCCGCCGATCGCGCGAGTAGTAGAACATCGCTGCGGGCGGCCCGGCGCCGCCGAACGGCTTGTCGTCGCGAACGTAGACCCAGCACCGCCCGGTGTCGGTCTTGCCCTTCGCCAGCACCGGCACTGTCGTGTCGTCGCCATGGAGACGCTCGGCAGCCATCACATGGGCTTCGACCAGGCGACACAGGGGATCGAGCGCCACACAGACCGCGCCCACCGCATCCGCCATGGTCGACAGCGCGATCGGCACGCCTTCCAGCGCATAGCGCTCGGCCTGACGGTTCAGAGGCTGATGCTGACCGAACTTCTCGAACACGATCATCGCCAGCAGGCTCGGTCCTGCCCACGCCCGCGGTATCGGATGGAACGGCGCCAGCGCCTGACTGATCTTCTCGCAGTCCCGGCAGGTGAACTTTTCCCGAACCGTTTCGACCACCTTCCACTGACGCGGCTGCGATTCCAGCGTGCGCGTCACATCCTCGCCGAGCTTGCGCAGGCGATTGCCCCCGCAGCATTCGCACGCCGTCGGCGGATCGATCACCACGCGCTCGCGCGGAAGATGGTCTGGGAACGTGTTGCGCTCCGCGCGCTTGCGCGTAAATCCGGCGACATCAGTCGTTTTGGCGACCGCCTGTTCCGCCGCCAGTTCGTCTTCCGTCGCGCTCGCTTCCAGCTCTTCAAAGGTGAGCGCCAGCTGATCGATCAGCCGCGCCGAGCGTTCCGATTTCTGGCCATAAACCTGGCGCTCGAGCTTGGCTATCCGCAGGGTTTGCTGCGCAATCAGCGCTGCGTCCTCCGACGCTTTTGCACGGGCGACCGCGAGTTCCGCCGCGACTTCCAGGCCCTTGGTCTGCGCGACCGCCAACGCCGCTTTCAGGGCAGCGTTTTCTTCGGCAAGAGCGGCGCGAGCGGCATCCATGAGACGAAGTGAATCACAAATCGCGTGATTTGAGGCGCCCTAAAATGCACGCGACTGCAATTTTTTTGGCTCAATCCGCCCACGCTAGCCGGCGCTCTTCGGTCGCCATGTCAGTTGCGGATTACGCCAGTCGATCCCTTCGAGCATGTACGCCATTTGCGCCGTCGAGATCGACACCGCGCCGCCTGACGCCGAAGGCCAGATGAACTTTCCGCGGTCCAGGCGTTTCGCATAGAGCGACAGCCCAATCCCGTCATGCCAGAGGATTTTTGCAAGATCGCCGCGCCGGCCCCGGAAGATATACAGATCGCCCACAAAAGGATCGCGCTTCAGACTCTCCTGAACCTGCAGCGCCAGACCCTGCATGCCGCGCCGCATGTCGGTGTGGCCAGTTGCGATCCAGACCCTGACGCCGCTCGGAATCGGGATCATCGCCGCGACAGCGCCTTCAGGACCCGCGTCAACGCCGCCGTCTCGACGTCCGGCCACACCAGGATACGATCGCCTTCCGCCAGGACGATTTCCATCTGGCCGGTCGCGTTCGGGCAATCCGTTTCTGAGACCGAGTCCGACGTAATCGTTACCGGAAGGATCGATATGGAGTTCTTCTGTTCGACCGGATCGACGCCCATCTTGCGACGCCAGGTGAAAACGAGATTGGCATTGACGTCGTGGCGTCGCGCAACATCGGCGATCGACGCGCCTTCTTTCTGGCTCTCTTCGACGATCCGACGCTTTTCATCAAGCGTCCAATATCGACGCCTCCGATCCCCGCCGCCGCCAGACATCATCGATGGTGTCCATTATCGGATAGTGGACACGATCATCGAGCCACTCCTGCTCGATCTATCAGCGCAACTGGCGTTCAGCGCTAGGCGGCCCTCGTCGGAGGCTTACTCCGGATCGGCGCGATCCCTCGCGGATAACGCACACGCTCGCCGACATGATCCGCGCGCGCACCTTCGCCATCGCTTGCGGCTACGAGGACGCCGACGATCTCGATCATCTGCGCGGCGATCCCGCGTTCAAGCTCGCTTGCGGGCGGCTGCCCGACAGCGGCGCGGACCTGTGCTCGCAGCCGACGCTGTCGCGGCTGGAGAACGCGCCTTCGCTGAAGGATGCGATCCGCCTCACCTATGCGCTCGTGGATCAATGGATAGCGTCCTACGAACACGAGCCGACGTCGGTCATTCTCGATATCGACGATACCTGCGATGTCGTGCACGGCCATCAGCAGCTGTCTCTCTTCAACGCCCATTACGACGAACGCTGTTTCCTGCCGATCCACGTCTACGACACCGAACGCAGCCGTCCCGTGGCGGTCGTCCTGCGGCCCGGCAAGACGCCGTCCGGCGTCGAGGTGCGCGCGCATCTACGGCGTCTTGTACGGCATGTCCGCAAGCGCTGGACCAAGACCCGCATCACCTTCCGCGGCGATGGCCATTACGCCCGGCCGGAGGCGATGGATTGGCGCGAGGACAATGGCGTCGATTACGTATTTGGACTTCCCGGCTCGAAGCCCCTGTCGAACAAGGTGGACGAGGCCGCCGACGCCGTCCGCACCGAACGCGCCGTCTCCAGCAAGCCGGTCGTGCGCGGCTATGCCGAGACGCGCCACAAGGCCAAATCGTGGAGCCGCGAGCGGCGCGCCGTCGCTCGCATCGAGGCGACGACGCTCGGCCTCGACATCCGTTTCGTCGTCACCAATCTCGCGCACGGCTCGTCCGAGTGGGTCTACGACAGCCTCTACTGCGCACGCGGGCAGGCGGAGAACCTGATCAAGCTGCACAAGACGCAGCTCGCATCGGATCGCACGTCCTGTCGATCCGCGGTCGCCAATCAGGTGCGTCTCGTGCTGCACACCGCCGCCTACTGGCTGATGCTGACGGTGCGCGACGCCATTCCCAACGCCCGCGATCTGGCGACGGCGGAGTTCGCGACGCTGCGGCTGCGGCTGATCAAGATCGCCGCCCGTGTCGTCGAGACGGCCAGTCGCGTGCGTCTTGCCTTCGCGGCCTGTTGCCCGGAGGCCGATCTGTTCTGCGGATTGCCCGGCGCGCTCGGCCCGTGAGCGACGGGGCGTACGCCCCTTCGCCCGTCCCGTCCTCTCCAGCGCGTCATCACCAGTACCGATCCTCAGGCGGCGAAAGAGACGAACGGCTTTCCGCGCCCGAAATCAGCGCGCCGAAAAATCGCGCGCAACCGGCAGTCGTGGTGAATAGGGCGGGCTAGGGCGTTCAGACGCCACGTGGTGCCGGATAGCTGTCCTTCGAAGGGGCTTTGCGAGCCTTCCCGGCTAGCCGAGGCGCCAGCCTGTCGCGCGAACAAGGCTCTTGTGGAATTCCTTCGTGTAGGCTTCGTCTGGAGTCGCTCGTACATGTTCGTCAAGCCAGTACGCGTCAGGTCCGACGAGAATCCGCCAACGGTCCATCTTGATACCGTCGAGAATTATCCGCGCCGCGTCCGTGGCAGTCGGCGGTGCGGACTCAATGAACGCCCTAGCAACGTCTGCGGCCGCCGCGGCAACCGTTGCATCACTCATTGACGACGTATCAACGCCGCTCTTTGCAAGCCGGACCCGCAGAGCCTGCAGTTCCATCGCGCTGATCTCATTTGCACCGCCGCCGTGCATCTTCCTGGTATTGGACACGATTGACGTGCCAATATGCCCTGGCATGACCACGGCGCACCTGACGTGCGGAGCGTTCAATCTCAGGTCAGTCATAAGTGCTTCCGTAAATCCCCTCACTGCGAATTTGGCGGCGCTATAAGCCGTATGAGATATCTCTGGACCGAGCGCAGCCCAGAATCCGTTTACGCTTGACGTATTCACGATCAGCGCCTCGGGCGCTCTGACCAACATGTCGAGGAAAGTTCGCACACCGCCGTAAACGCCGCCCCAGCAGATATTGAATGTGCGCTCCCACTGTTCCCTTGAATTCGTGAAAAGAGAGCCGCCGCCGCTCACGCCAGCATTATTGAATAAGAGATGAATATGATCGATGTGATGCTCCGCCGCGATTTCTTCGCGGACCCTAATCAATTGGCGCTCGTCGGCTACATCAGCAACGTGAGTCGACACGCGCATTCCTTGTGGCAAGCCCTGTCCATTGCACAGGGCCTTTGTCTCCGCCATCGCCTCCGCAGAAACATCGCAAATCCCGACATTGCAGCCCTCGGCCACGAGTTGCTGCGCAAGCGCACGCCCGATACCAGAGCCGCCGCCAGTAATTACTGCAGTTCTGCCGGCAAATTCCTTCATGCGTCTTTCCCGTCGAGCGACACGAGAGCGGCACCGCTATCCTTGCACCGCAATAAGTTCGAACACAAGGAATACTCGGCTGCGACCGCGTTCAAGCATGATAGACCACAAAGCCAGTCAAGCGATGGGTTATCAGCTTTTCGGCCTCCGCAACGACACGCTCAACAAGTTCCTTGACCGTCGGAATATCGCGGATCAAACCCTGCACCATACCGGCAGACCAAATGCCGCCGTTGACGTCTCCGCTTTCGAATGCTGCACGCCCTCGCGCGCCAGCGGCAAGGTGCTTGATCTCTTCGAATGTCGCGCCTCGGTGTTCTGCTTCAAGTATCTCCCGGCTGACCGAATTCCTCGCCACGCGAGCGGTATTGCGCATTGTTCGATATACGAGATCCGTTTGCCGCTCGTCGTTTGCAACAAGGAGCTGCTTGAATGCACCATGGATTGGTGCTTCCTTCGTCGCGCAGAATCGCGTGCCCATGTTGACGCCGTCAGCGCCCAGCGCCAGCGCCGCTGCCAGCCCCCGACCGTCTGCAAATCCCCCCGATGCAAGTATCGGGACGGAGATCTTGTCAGCGGCACAGGGAATGAGGACCAAACCCGGGATATCGTCCTCGCCAGGATGGCCCGCGCATTCGAACCCATCGATGGAGATCGCGTCGACTCCCATTTTCTGCGCCGAAACAGCATGCCGCACAGCGGTGCACTTGTGAATAACCCTCACACCGTGCTTCTTGAAGTCCTCAACGTGCAATTGCGGTTGGCTGCCCGCCGTCTCGACGATCGTCACCCCGCCTTCGATGATGGCACGACGATACTCGGCATACGGCGGCGGATTGATCGACGGTAGAAGTGTGAGATTCACTCCAAATGGCCTGTCGGTCATTTCTCGACAGCGCTGGATTTCCTTTGACAGGTCCTCCGGTGTCGGCTGTGTCAATGCCGTGAGGAATCCCAGAGCCCCCGCATTTGCAACCGCAGCAACGAGTTCAGCGCGCCCGACCCATTGCATGCCACCCTGAACGACGGGGTGCTTGACGCCGAACATTTCCGTGAAGCGCGTCTTCAGCATTTCATCTCAACCCTTCGTACGATCTTCGACCAGCACAAGCCGGCGGCTCTTAGCTTATTCGCGCCGCGGCCGGCGTTCTGGCCGGACCCACGGCTCCACTCGTTCCCCCTTCAAAGGCGCAGCGTCCGCCCCCGACCAGCCGTTGCTGGCCGCTTCTCGAAGACCTCGCAGAACACAGCATTGTTCGCCTGTCGCACACTGTGTCACCAAGCGCGCGTCAATCGGAAGCATCGGCCGCAGATTCAGATGAAGGCCTTAGCAGTCATGCAGGTATCCCGCTTGCTTCAATTGACTTATCTTTCTAGTGCCGGTCCGTTCGCGACGCAACAGAAAACTCTCACCCAGAAGTGCGCCTTGCGCACAGTGGCGTCATTTGTCACATAGGTGCTAATGTAATCCGCAGCCTGAGGATTGAAGGATCATTGCCAGACGGACTTGGGGAGTTGCGTCGGCAATCCCGCTCAAACCGCCCTTCTCATCGCGGCCTATACGCCCAATTCGCGCGTTACACAGTAAGCGGTGCGCCGAGCGCACCTCGCATTTGATGGCGCCATAGCCGAGACTCCCCGAGGTGGTTAGCGCCGGGAGGCTCGCAAATTCCATGCATCAATCCAGGCATGATGCCGACTCTTATCGGCGCGTCGAGGTAATCACGGGTGGGAGACGGCGGCGGAGTTGGAGCGACGAGGAGAAGGCGCGCATTATCGCCGAGAGCGCCGATCCCGCCGCCAACATATCGGAGGTTGCGCGGCGCAAAGGGGTCAACCGAGGGCTGTTGAGGGTCTGGCGGCGGCAAGCGCGCGCCGCGTGTTCTGCTACGCCGGCGTTCGCGCAGGTGCGGATCGAGGGTCCGCGAAGCCGCGCGGTTGAGGCGGGCGCCGACGTCGATGCGACCGCGCGGATCGAGATCGAATTCGCCGACGCGCGGGTGCGCGTACCGCCGGGCGCCGACGCCGCGACGCTGAGGAACGTCTTCGCTGCTCTGCGGTCTGCGCGGTGATCTCGTTCGGATCGGAGGTTCGGGTGTTCGTGGCGACGACGCCGGTCGACTTTCGTCGTGGCGTACATGGTCTCGTCGCCTTGGTCGCGGATGGTCTGCAAGGCAGTCCTTACAGCGGGGACGTCTTCGTGTTCAGGTCGAAGCGCGCGGACAAGTTGAGATTTTTGATTTTCGACGGCTCCGGAATGATCCTTGCGACGAAATGGCTCGAGGAAGGCCGGTTCACATGGCCGCCGATCCGTGCGGGAACGATGCGTCTGACATCGACGCAATTTGCGATGCTGTTCGAGGGCTTGAGCGAGTGGGTCCGGATAGCGCCGAGAGCTGTGAAGAGGCCGACGAAAATTGCTTGAGAGGCTCGGTTTTACTGGCGATTCAGCGCGTATCTTGCTACCTTGTCATCATGGCTCTGCGCCCTGAAGACCTGCGCAAAGACCTGACGCTTCTCACCGAACTGGTGCTCGCCTTCGATGGCGAAATCGAGAGCTTGCGGGCAACCGTCGCGACGCTGAGGCGATTGATTTTTGGCGTACGCTCGGAGCGCTCGGCCGTAATCGGCGCCGAACAGTTTGCGCTCGAGCTGACGGACGATGCGAGCGCCCCGCGCGCGGCCAACGATGATGACGAGAGGGCAATCCAGGCAAAGCTGCGCCGAAAAGCCAAGCGCAACATCGGCGCCCTGCCGAAGCATCTGCCGCGCTGTGAACAGGTGATCGAGCCGGAAACGACGACATGCTCGTGCTGCGCTGGCGCGCTGCACCGCATCGGCGAAGCGCTCGACCGAGTCCCGTCCGTCCTGCGCGTGCTACGCACGATCCGCCCCAAATACGCCTGTCGGGCATGCGAAGGCGTCGTGGTTCAGGCCAAGGCCCGCGCGCGTCTGATTGAAGGCGGCATGGCGTCCACAGCGCTCGTCGCCTGGATCGCCGCGGCGAAGTTCGCGTGGGGCTCGACGCTGTACCGGCAGACGCAGATCCTCGCCGGGCACGGCGTCAAGATCGACCGCCAGACGCTGGCTCGGTGGATGAAGCAGGCGGCATGGACGGTGAAAGGCCTGTACAGCTTGCAACTCGCCGCCATGCACAGCCATCCTCGGCTGTTTTGCGACGAGACGCCCATGCGGGTTCTCGATCCCGGGCGAGGGCGAACGAAGACCTGCCAGTTCTGGGCGCACGCCACGGATGATCGGCCCTGGAACGGACCGACGCCGCCGGCCGTCGCCTATGTGTTCGCAGGCAGCCGTGGCAAGAAGGAGATCGTTACGCAACTTGCGGACTTCGAGGGCGTACTACAGGTCGACGGCTATGCGGCCTACGTCTCGTTGGCCGGCGACAAGAAGGCGCCGGGGAAAATCCGGCTGGCGTTTTGTCTCGTTCACGCACGCAGGAACTTCGTGGACGTCTACAAGACGACGAACTCGCCGTTTGCGAAGGAGGTCATCGAGCGCATCGGCGCTGTCTGCGCGATCGAGGAGCGCATCCGAGGCCTCGACGCCGACCAGCGCCGCGCGGTCCGGCAGTCCGAGACGAAACCGCTGATGGATGCATTGAAGGCGCGGCTGGAGGCGACGAAAGACGGCATATCGCGCCAGTCGAAACTCATCGGGGCGATCGACTACGCGCTCGAACGCTGGGCGGGTCTGACCTTGTTCCTCGAGGACGGGCGCCTGGAGCCGGACACCAACGTCGTCGAGCGTTCGATCCGGCCGATCAGCATCGGGAAAAAGAACAGCCTGTTCTGTGGCGACGAGGGCGGTGGCGAGACCTGGGCGATCCTGGCTTCGCTTCTGAACACGGCAAAACTCCACGGCGTCGATCCCGAGACCTATTTGGCCGACATCCTCGAGCGCATGGTGTCTGGCGCTACGAAGAATCATCAGCTCCACGAACTCCTCGTCTGGAACTGGAAGGCGGCGCGCGAGGCCGGGAAGGCCGCGGCATGACGACGGGAAAGCGGCGAAAGGCGACAAAGACGGCCAAGAAGACCATGGCCGATTACGCCATGTCGTTCGATCGGCTCGGTCTTTGGATCGGCGAACGCGCGCGCTCGGCATCGCTTCGCCATCCCGAGGCGACATCGCTGTCGATGCTCGACGGCGCCGTGGCCGCGGTCGTCGCCGGTCCAGTCTCGATGAACCCCGAGGAGTGGGTCTGTCCTCTGCTCGGGGTCGATCCTGACGCGTTCAATCACGACACCGAGGAGTTCTCTGCGATCGCCGCCACGCTGATGCGGCACAACGCGATCAGCGAGACGCTGTCCACGAAGCCGGAAAGCTTCGAACCTCTCTTCGAGCGCAAGCCAAATGGCGAAATCGACGCGCGGCCCTGGTGCATGGGGTTCTATGCGGTCATGAAGCTCCGGCTGCTCACATGGTCCCGCTTGATGAACCCGAACATCATCGAACACGCGCTCCTGCTGCCGATCCTGTTCCATTGCGTCGACCGTTCAGGTCTTCCGGTCCTCGCGCCCGAGCGGCGCGGTCCGGGTACGGCATCCTTCACCCGAGATGCTTGGCGTGACATCCCGGCCGTCGTCGAAGAGATGCGCCAGTACTGGATGCCGAGCAGGTATCGGCCCGAGGCGTAACCGTCCGCCGGACCAAGGGTGGTGGCGTACCGCTTACGTTACACATCACCGCAATCGGACGAAACTCGGTCGCCTGATTGAAATGTGGACTTTCGAAAGGCCGATTTCCGACGCCACTCGACCTAAGCGGCGCCCACAACGCCCAATAATCTGTGCTGCCGATCATGGTCGGCCTCAAATGCACCAGCGTCGCCTTCGAACGCCACGACACCGTTCACTAAGACATAAGCGCGATCGACGATCGGCAAAACGCTTTCGGCGTGGTGGCCCACAATAATCATTGCAACTCTGCCTCGTAGTTTCATCAAGGCATCCACGACCTCGCTTACTACCGCAGGCGCCAGACCTTCAAATGGCTCATCAAGCAAAATCAGCTTACTCGGTACGATGAGAGATCGCGCGATCGCGACCATCTGACGTTCACCTCCGGAGATGGTTTCGGCGCTGGCCTTGTGTCGCGCGCGCAAGCGCGGGAACAAGTCAAACGCATCGTCGATCGTTATCCCCCCTGGTCGAGCGGCTAGCTGAAGGTTTTCTAAAATGGACAGGTTTGGAAAGAGACGGCGGCCCTCTGGGACCAGCGCAATCCCGAGGCGATTGATCTCATAAGTGGGCTTTCGGTCGACCCGTTGACCGAGAAAGACGACCTTTCCAGCTGATAACTCGAGGCGTCCGGTCAGAGCGGAAAGCAATGTCGTCTTTCCGACGCCGTTGCGCCCTAGGAGGGCAACAGCTTCCCCCTCGTGGATTGTCAGGCTTACTCCATTCAATACGGTCGAACCGTTGTAGCCTGCCTCGATCCCAGTAGCCTGCATCAGCAGGCTCGACTGGGCACTTGTCGGACGCACAATCGCCGTAGGCGTAGCTTGGCGCTGGCTTTCTCTAGGCGCGCCAAGATACGCTGAGACTACGGCTGGATCGGCAGCCACGTCCGCCGGATCGCCGTCGGCGATGATGCGGCCCTGGTGCAGCACCGAAATACGATCGGACATTGCAAGCACGCGATCGATATCATGCTCAATCAACAAGACGGCATGGGTTGCCGATAATCGTTTGATCAAGTCAGCGACTACGACCCGATCGGCCTCGGCTAAGCCCGCGAGTGGCTCGTCGAGCAGAAGAACTTTCGATTCAACTGCAAGCGTCATCGCTATTTCCAGCAGGCGCTTTGCGCCGTGCGGGAGCTTCGCACTCTCTTCAGCCGCCTTATCCGCCAAGCCGACCGCGTCGAGGATCGACCAAGTGCGCTCGTTGACATCAGCCAGACGATAGGCGTCAAAGAACAGGCTGAGAAGGCCGACAGCCGGCGCTTGGACGGCGACGCGCACATTTTCGAACACCGTCAAATGCTCGAATATCGACAATATCTGAAAGGACCGACTGATACCGCGTCGCGCGCGAACGTGGACAGGCAACCGTGTGATGTTCGCCCCTTCAAAATATATACTTCCTCCGTTCGGTTGCGTAACGCCGGCGAGCATGTTGAAGAACGTTGTCTTTCCCGCTCCATTCGGACCTATCAAACTGTGAAGGACGAATGGATGCACCTCGAGATTCACCTCGGCAGCCGTGACAAGGCTGCCGAATTGCTTTGATAGCCGGTGAACCGAAAGGACCGGATTCGCTCGCTCCATTTTAGGCGCGCGACTATCATAGGGTCGAATTCTCGCCGGCCGCGGCGGGACGTCTTCGCGGGTGAGCGTCCGATTTTTATAGCGAAATATCTGCTGCGCCAGCCCATGCAGCCCTTCCGGGGACAATAATGCAAACAACATTATGATTGGTGCGAAAATCAGCCACCAATTTTCAGTGAGAGCTGAAAGTCGATCCTGAAGCAGGATGAAGGCCATAGCACCCCATAAGGGTCCAAGAAAATGATGGACGCCACCGAGTACGGCCATCAAAAGGCTGTCGCCCGAATGCTGCCAGCTCAGGTTATCGGCATAAACGCCTTGAAGCTGAAACGTCAGCAAAGCGCCGCCGCAACCAACCGCGGCCGCCATTAGCACCATGGCCCCGAGACGCATTCTGAAGACGTTGTAGCCGACAGCCTGCGCCCGTTGCTCGTTGTCACGCACGGCCTGTAACGCGCGCCCGACCGGCGTATGAGCAAGATGCCACAGAAACCACACTCCTGTGAGAACGACGATGCATACGAATGCGTGATAGGAGTTTTCCGACACAAATGCGGTTCGCCGGATGCCCTGCATACCGTTTTCGCCGCCTGTCACCTCTGTCCACTTGAACGCAAGTTCAAATGCAATCTGAGAAAACGCAAGCGTCAGAAGCGAGAAATACAGGCCGCGCCGGCGCAATATGATCGCTCCGATCATCAGTCCGAGCAGCGTGGAAAACGCTATCGAGGCGGCTACGACACGAAGTTCGCTACCTAGTCCAGCCTTGAAAAAGAACGCCGCTGCGTAGCTGGCACATCCGAAAAAGACCGATGCGCCGAAGGGTACCAGTCCCGTATATCCGACAAGCAAATTCACGCCCATGCCATACAACGTATAGATAGCGATTTGGGTAATTAGCGAAATTGGCGCGCCAATCACTGTCCACATCGCGGACAATGCGCAGAGCAGGGCTGCTGCAAGAATGACGGGATGACCGGCAAGCGAACGCACGTTCATTCGAACCGCTCCCAGCGTTCGCCGAACAATCCACGAGGCCGAACGAGCAGAACGATTGCCATCAGTATATACATCGACGCGCTAGACCACTCCGGGGCGAACTGAACCGTAATGGACGTAACGACGCCGACCATTAAACCCGCGACGATAGCGCCGACGTAGGAGCCTAAGCCGCCAAGCGTCACTATGACAAAAGCAGGCATAATTGCGCCAGCCGACATAGATGGATTGATTGTCCACAGGGGGCCCGCGAGCATGCCTGCGAGACCGGCCAGCAGGCAGCCGAGCCCGAAGACGCCGGTGAGGACAGCAGGCAGATTGATTCCGAGCAATCCCACCATCTCCGCGTCGCGTGATCCTGCGCGGATAATCCTCCCATAAGGAGTCAGGGCCATGAAGGCCCAGAATGCAACCAACGCGATTACGGTTACGACGAGAACAGTCAGCCGATAGATCGTGATCAAAATCGGCCCATAATCGACGAACCCGGCAAAAGCTTTTGGCGCACTGAACGGAATCGGCGCGCCGCCGAAGACGAGTCGTAAGATCGCCTCGATCAAGAGTGCCAGCGCAAACGTAAAGATGAGACTGACGAGCGGCTCTTTGTCGTAGAGACGTCGGACGAGTGTCAACTCGACGAGAATGCCGATGACGCCGACCAGTACCGGTGCCGCAAGGGCCGCAATCCAACCAAATTCCCGTGTGAGCGTCAGCGCGAGGTATGCACCTATGGCGAAAAAAGCACCGTGAGCGAAATTTACAATCCCGAGCATGCCGAAAATGATCGATAGACCCACGGCTATAAGGACATAGAGAAAGCCCAACACCAAGCCATTCGCCGCCTGTGAGATAATCATGTCAATCATGGCTATGACCGCGCTTGATACGTTTCCGTCATATATTCTTGCTTTGGAGCCCGCGAACTTCCCGGGAAGGTGACCGCAGGCTGTATCCGATGGGAGTGAATGGTCGACGTGACCTAATCGATTGACTGCGCCATTCGGCGCTTCAGCCCGGGCACGAACAACGAGATGCGCCTACAAGCCGACAACAACCGACTTCGTTTCGGTGAAAGATTCGATGCCCTCGACGGCGTTTTCTCTGCCCCAACCTGATTGCTTGTATCCGCCGAAGGGGACAGCATTCTCGAGGGGCCCGCCATTAATGCGAACGAACCCGGCCTTGATCTTCTTTGCCATCTTGTGCGCCACGCCGAGATTTTGGGTCCAGATATAAGCCGACAGGCCGTAGGTCGTGTCATTCGCCTGGGCCGCTATCTCATCGAGCGATTCGTCGTCGAACGATGCTGCACAAAGCACTGGACCAAATATCTCTTCCTGACGCACTGTCATGCTTGCGGTGGTCTCGGTCAGAACCGTCGGCTTCACAAAGTAGCCAAGTCGATCAATCCTGTCGCCGCCCGCCACCACAGACGCACCTGCCTGCTTTCCGGAACGAATGTATCCGACGACGCGGTCCAATTGCTCTCGAGAGACAAGAGGGCCCATTTCTGTGCCCTGTTCCACCCCCGACCCAACTTTCAGATTGTCCGCGTATCTCGTGACAACTTCGATCACCTGATCATATACCTTGCGATGTGCAAACAATCGCGAGCCAGCCGCGCACACTTGGCCGGCGTTGCCAAAGATGAAGCGAGCGACTCCCGTCGCTGCC
>JAJXZC010000050.1 GCA_021780275.1 Pseudomonadota bacterium | reverse complement strand
AAATCGACAACGGCGTCGAGAAGCGTCTGCACGCCCTTGTTCTTGAAGGCCGAGCCGCAGAGAACCGGCACGAATTTGTATCCGATGGTGCCCTTGCGGATGCATTTCTTCAGCGTTTCGATCGACGGTTCCTTGCCGTCGAGGTAGGCGCCCATCGCGTCGTCGTCCATTTCGACGGCGAGCTCGACCAGCTTGGTGCGGTATTCTTTCGCCTTTTCGACGAGATCGGCCGGAATGTCCATTTCGGTGAATTCCGCGCCGAGAGCCTCGTCCTTCCAGACGATCGCCTTCATCTTGAGGAGATCGACAAGACCGACGTGCTCGGCTTCGGTGCCGATCGGCAACTGGATGACCAGCGGCACGGCGCCAAGGCGGTCGACGATCATGTCGACGGTGCGGTAGAAGTTCGCACCGATGCGGTCCATCTTGTTGACGAAGCAGATGCGCGGCACATGGTATTTGTCGGCCTGGCGCCAGACGGTTTCGGATTGCGGCTCGACGCCGGCGACCGAGTCGAACACCGTGACCGCGCCGTCGAGAACGCGCAAGCTGCGCTCGACTTCGATGGTGAAGTCGACGTGGCCGGGGGTGTCGATGATGTTGATGCGGTGATCCTTCCAGAAGCAGGTCGTGGCGGCGGAGGTGATGGTGATGCCGCGCTCCTGCTCCTGCTCCATCCAGTCCATCGTCGCGGCGCCGTCGTGGACTTCGCCGATCTTGTGGGATTTGCCGGTGTAATAGAGCACGCGCTCGGTGGTCGTCGTCTTGCCGGCGTCGATGTGCGCCATGATGCCGATGTTGCGGTATCTGTCGAGCGGATATTTCTGTACTTCAGCCATTTTTATTCCCTATTATCCTTGTCGTTACCAGCGGAAGTGCGCGAAAGCCTTGTTGGCTTCGGCCATCTTGTGGGTTTCTTCGCGTTTCTTGATCGCGGAGCCGCGCTCGGCGTGGGCATCCATCAGTTCGCCCGCGAGCTTCTGCTCCATGGTCTTCTCGCCGCGCTTCTCGGCCGCGGCCTTGAGCCAGCGCATGGCGACGGCCTGCGCGCGCGCGGGGCGCACTTCGATCGGCACCTGATAGGTCGCGCCGCCGACGCGGCGGGACTTCACTTCGACCATCGGTTTGATTTTGTCGAGCGCTTCCTGAAAGAACACGATCGGATCCATCTTCGACTTGGCGGCGACGATCTCGAGCGAGCCGTAAACGATGCGCTCGGCGACGGACTTCTTGCCCGATTCCATGATGCAGTTCATGAATTTCGCCAGAACGATGTTGTTGAACTTCGGATCGGGGAGAACTTCGCGTTTTTTGGCAGAGTGGCGACGTGACATTTATATATACCTCTTGATTACCTTTATTTCGGACGTTTCGCGCCGTAGCGGGAGCGCGCCTTGCGGCGTTTGTCGACGCCCTGCGTATCGAGCGCGCCGCGGATGATTTTGTAGCGCACGCCCGGCAAGTCTTTCACGCGGCCGCCGCGCACCAGCACGACGGAGTGTTCCTGCAGGTTGTGGCCGACGCCGGGGATGTAGCACGTGGCTTCGCGGCCGTTGGTCATGCGCACGCGGGCAACCTTGCGAAGCGCCGAGTTCGGCTTCTTCGGCGTCGTGGTATAGACGCGCGTGCAAACCGCGCGCTTCTGCGGATTCTGCTGCAGATCCGCGTTTTTCTTTTTCTTCACCTGCGGTGTGCGGCCTTTGCGCACGAGCTGGTTATAAGTTGGCATTATATCTATACCTTCTCTCTTTTGTTTTGCGGATAAAGTCCGCTTTTGTTTTGCGGATAAAGTCCGCGCTGTTGCACGAAAAAACCCGCATTACCGTTCAACACATACCTGCATGTTGCGCATGCAAATAAAAAATCCATCTGACTGTACGGATGACCTGGAGAAAACAAAACCCGTCGGTGCATCGATACACGACAGGCTCCTGATTTAAAATCAGCCCGCTTCCACTTTTCCCGCGGAAGCATCGGTTAAAAACCGGACTGCGTTTAGACCCAGAGGCCTACTACCAGTCCATCCTTACGAGCGTGGGAAATATAACACGGAAAACGCCCGCGTCAACGATTCGTCGCGGCTTTTTTGATATTTATTGCTAATTTTATGATTATTTCTTTATTTTTCATAAACTTAATGGAGGGGATTTTTTTAGACTATATATATTATTCTGCCCCGATCCGAAAACCGAACCGGGGCAGAAAATTAAATTTTTCAGAAATATCGCCTGACGGGGGTTAACCCAGCTTGCGGCGCTTTATTTCCTGATTGACGGCCAGCAGAGCCTGCGATGTAGTGGCAAGGACGGTGGCAGGCCCCACAAACGCCTCAGGCTCCCAACGATTTTTCTCTCTTTCACAGTAAATCGACGCCAGCCCGAAAGCCTCTTTCAGCTTTTCTTCCATATCCAAAAGTTCTTTATTCGTCAGCGCCATGATTCTTGAGCTCCCTTTTATATTATGATTATTTTATGCGGTCATATTATACGGAAAAAGAATCCGTCAATAATTATCTATACAAAAAACAGATCAAACCGCATTTTGCCGCATTTTATTGACCTCACCCTCACATATGTGCTATGTAAAAAATAGACGCCGCCATGTCTTCAAAAACGGAATCAAATCCTTGACATAGTGGGGTTTAAGGGTATATTTCCTCCTCTCGGGCAGAATCACGCCTTGCGCGCGAAGCCCCTGTTGGAACATATGAAAGAGAAGGCCATGTACGCAGTCATCAAAACCGGCGGTAAGCAATACCGCGTCGCCAAAGACGATATCATTGAAGTCGAAATGCTCGACACGCCCAAGGACGGCTCCGTCACGCTCGACGACGTGCTGATGGTTTGCGACGGCGCGACGCTGAAAGTCGGCGCGCCCACGGTTTCCGGCGCGAAGGTTTCGGCCACGGTGCTCGACCAGAAGAAAGGCGACAAAATCATCGTCTTTAAAAAGAAGCGCCGCCAGAACTACCGCCGCAAGAACGGCCACCGTCAAAACCTGACGGTGCTCAAGATCACGGACATCAAAGGTTAATAGGAGAAAAGAACAATGGCACACCATAAAACCGGCGGCTCATCCAGAAACGGTCGCGACTCAAAAGGCCAGCGCCTCGGCGTGAAAGTCTACGGTAGCCAGGAGATCGACGCCGGCGGCATCATCGTCCGTCAGCGCGGCACGCAATATCACCCCGGCAAGTTCGTCGGCATCGGGAAAGACCACACGCTGTTCGCCAAAGTCGCGGGCACGGTCAAATTCCACGGCGGTTTGAAAGATCGCCAGTACGTGTCGATCATCCCCGCCGATACGGCGGCTTAATCGGCCCTTTTAATATTTTCAAAGGCCGGGGACATCACTCCCCGGCTTTTTTTTGAGCAAGAAACATGAAATTCCTCGATGAAGCGAAGATCTATCTTGAAAGCGGCAAGGGCGGCGCGGGGTGCGTCGCCTTCCGGCGCGAAAAGTTCATCGACATGGGCGGGCCCGACGGCGGCAACGGCGGGCGCGGCGGGCATATCATTCTCGAATGCGTGCAGAACCTCAACACGCTGATCGACTTCCGCTACGCACAGCACTTCCGCGCCGAAACGGGCCATCACGGCGAAGGCAGCAACCGCACGGGGCGCGACGGCAAGGATCTCGTCGTCAAAGTGCCGTGCGGCACGGTGATCCTCGATGAAGACAAGGAAACCGTCCTCGCCGACATGACCCGCCCGGGCGAGCGCATCGTGTTCCTGAGAGGCGGAGACGGCGGCTTCGGCAACGCGCATTACAAGTCCTCCACCAACCGCGCGCCGCGCAAGGCGCTGCCCGGCTGGCCGGGAGAAGAGCGCGCGGTGTGGCTGCGCCTGAAACTGATCGCCGACGCCGGCATCGTCGGCCTGCCCAACGCCGGAAAATCGACGTTCCTTTCCGTCGTCTCGCGCGCGAAGCCGAAAGTCGCCGATTATCCTTTTACGACGCTCACGCCCAATCTCGGCGTCATCCGCGTCCACGATCATGAATTCGTCATGGCCGACATTCCCGGATTGATCGAGGGCGCGCACAAAGGCCACGGACTCGGCACGCGGTTTCTCGGTCACGTCGAGCGTTCGGGCGTGCTGCTGCATCTTGTCGACGCGACCGGAGACGATATCGTCGGCGCCTACAAAACCATCCGCGGCGAACTGAAGAAATACGGCGGCGGCCTCGCCAAAAAGCCCGAGGTGATCGCGCTCAGCAAGGCCGACGCACTGGGGCCGGA
>JAJXZC010000418.1 GCA_021780275.1 Pseudomonadota bacterium | reverse complement strand
GTTGAAAATTGGGTATCAGTTTTCAGTGCTCGTTTTTTCGCCCCTGGCCTTCGCTTGGCTCGTAAAGGAATTAGGCGCGAAGAAGGGCGCAGCTTTTCATATCCTCGAGGTTGCCGGCGTGGCGAGTTACTCGCTCTATCTCGTGCACCCTATGGTTTTGAACGCCTGGATCCAGCACGGCCCTTCTTTGTCCCCCGCGATCGATCTCGTTTTCCGCGTTGGATTGGTCGCTCTGGTAAGTGTTGCATTTTATTTCGCCGTCGAAGCGCCTTCCCATCGACTGGCAAGATTCATGTCGCGTATTTTTGCGGCAAATGAAGCAGGATCTCCTGTTGGGCTCTCGAAATCGTCGTTTCACGGAGCTCGAACGAGCTTCCCCAATTCGGCAAAACGAAGCCAATGTCGCGGATTGTCATCGATTTGATGGTTTGGGCGGCTAAGCCTTGGCCTGGCGCGACGCATGCCGAGGCGGCGGGCGCCGCCCGCGCGGATGGGCCGCGATCCCCGCAGTCGCGCGCGGTTGGCTGGGCGCCGGGAGATGGGAACCGATGCGATGCCGAGGCCAATGGAGCGTCCAAGCCTGATCCTTGATCTCGGCGGCGTCATCGTCGACCACGACAACGCCAAATGTTTCGCGCGTCTGATCGACCTCCTCGAGGAGCCTCCGACGCCGGATGAACTCGCCGCCTTGATCGCCGCCTCGGGCGTCGGCGACGGCTCCCTGTCGGCCGAAGGCCTGTTCGACCAGATGGCGGCGCGCTACGGATCGACGGCCGGGCAGGGGGCGTTCCTGGAGGCCTGGACCTGCCACTTCACGCTCAAGGCGGACGTCTATGACCTCTTGACCGAAATGAAGGCGACGCGGCCGTTCGTCCTGTGCTCCAACACCAACGCCGCGCATTGGGATTATCTCAATCGCCTCCATCAACTCGATCGGCTGGCCAAGGCGGCGATCCTGTCGCACGAATGCGGCTGCGAAAAGCCGACGGCCGAAATTTATCTGTTGGCGGCGCAAGCGCATGGGCGCCGCCCGGAGCGCTGCCTGTTCGTCGACGACCGCACTGAGAACGTCGAGGCGGCGCAAGCGCTCGGCTTTCAAACCCATCTGTTCACCGGATTTGACGCCTTTCGCCGCATCGTCGCCGATTTGTCCGATTGAGGCGCCGGCGGATCTCACGCCGGACGGGCCGGATGCGAATGGAAGACACAAGAACAAAGGCCTTGCATCAGTCCGGCCTGACCCTTGCCGCGCCCAGTTCGCGATTTTAGCGAAACAAAGCCAATCCCGGTCGACGCCTTGACGCGCGAGGGATCCGCGGCCAGTTCGCGCAGCTGCGGACGTGTTCGCTACGCGATAGGCCCCAACCGCGCGCGGCAATCGCTGCGACGGCGAATTTCCGGGCTCCCGGCAAATCAAGCCCGTTGCGCGCCAAAGAAGGCCTGTGACGCGCCAAAGCGCAGGCTGGTCGATCGTTGCCGATTGAGGTAGAATATAGCAAAAAAGGAACCGAGGAACCTCGACATGGCGTTAAGCATCAAAGACCCCGAAACCGAACGGCTGGCGCGCGCGTTGGCGCAGCGGACCGGCGAAAGCTTGACGACCGCGACGCGGCGCGCGCTTGAGGAACGCCTGAGCCGGGTCGGCGGCGCCACGCGCCGCGCGGCGTTGCTTGAGGACCTCGCAACGAGCCGCCGCCGCTGGAGCGCGATGCCGGTGCTTGATCCCCGTAACGCCGACGACATCATCGGCTATGACCCGAACGGGTTGCCCCGCTGATGGTCATCGACACCTCCGCCATCGTCGCGATTGCGCTCAACGAACCCGAAGCCGCCGCCTTCGAGGAGCGCATCGCCGACGCGCCGCTGCGCCTCATTTCGGCGGCGACCGTACTGGAGACGGCGATGGTGATCGAAACCCGTCTGGGAGAGCAAGGCGGCGCCGAACTCGACCTGTGGCTCCATAAGGCCGGCGTCGTGACCATCGCCGTCGACGCCGAGCATGCCGACCTTGCGCGGCGCGCGTGGCGGCGTTTCGGCAAGGGCCGCCATCCCGCCGGCCTCAACTTCGCAGACTGCTTTTCCTACGCCCTGGCGGCGCTGACGCGCGAGCCCTTGCTGTTCAAGGGCGATGATTTTTCGAAGACTGACGTCGAGGCGGCCTGAGCGGCCACGGCGCTCCGGGCGCATCCGCATCGTCGTTATCGTGATCGCCGACGCCGGTGAGCGGCGCGGTTGGCGGGTCACGGCCAAACGCGCCATATCGGCGGAACAAAGCCAGTTTCGCGCAACCCCGTGAAAATCCTGGCCACATCCTCTCGGCTCCGCTTGTTCCGGGCGCGATAACGCCGATAGCGCTGTCCGTCGTCAGAAGAATTGGGACAAACTGAGCTTTTCAGGAACGGAGGGTCTGGCTCATCTGGATTGAGTTTAGGGCCTAGTGGAGAAAATCTTACGTTTGGTTCCCGTTGCGGAATTGGGTCGATGGGCGGGGAACGGTCGTCGCCCAACGGTCCGCTCCCGGCTCACACCGGTCCGTCAGGCCGCCGCCACGTTGGTTTGGCGACTGTTCTGCTGTAGGCTCATCATTATATGTGGTTTGATGAGGTCGCCATGTACAGGAAACGTGCTCTGATCGCGGCAATCATTGCCTTTGGCCCTGCCAGTTGGAACGCTTCGGCGATAGCCGCAGAGCCCGCCACCGTCGCGCTGAAGAGCGGCGAAACGACCGATCTCAATAACCTGTACTTCATCCGTAATTGCCGCTCGCTACTTAAAGGCAAAATGACGGTCGAACTGTTGGATGGGCCGCCGGGTCTTTCGGCGTCGATTCGCGAGCAGCAAATCGTTCCCCGTAAGGGCCATTGCACCAAAGCTGTCGATGGAGGCGTTCTCGTCCTCGCCGCAGCCAAAGACATCAAGGCAAAGGTTGAAGCAAAGGCCATCATCCGCGTCAAATATCCGACAACGGAAGGGACCAAGCAAAAGGTTCTGGAATTCAAAGTCATCCTTCTTCCCTGATGCGTCCGTGCCGACCGCGCCAGGGAAAGACTGCAATCCGCAACTCGTGCCGACGGTTGTCCGCCGGTTGCGGCTTGAGAGCGACCTTCCCGGCGTCGCCTGCAACCGCTTTCTGTCAAACTGAGCTGGCGGTCGACTAAATGCCAAGACCGTCTCGTTTACGAGTTTAAGAGAGGTTGCGCTGAGCGCTCGCAATTTTCCGCCCATCTTTCTGGTCGTGGTTCCGCTGGGAACCTAATTCGGAAACCCTTCCATATGTGTAGCCGGTTCGAGTTTAGCATTAATGTCAATGTGTTATGAACTATTTCATATAGTCTACCCAGGCTAAATGCCGATATTGTATGGAGTTGTGGGCGTGCAACAAGCGGGAATAATGTCCGCGGGTTCATGCAATATTCAGCTCCTCGCCGCATTAGCGCCGCAATCCGCCACTCTAAACTTTGGCGGTAACGCTTAAGGGAGAAACTCGATGCTCAGGCTCAAGATAGTTGTCGTTGCGTCTGCTTTGTTGGTGAGTGGTGCCGCTTTCGCGCGCGGTGGGCATTCCTTTAACGCGCCGGGACAAGAGTATGGGGCGGCCGGGAGGACCTCCTACAGCAATAACGGCACAACCTATCCGGGAGCCTCGGGTTATGCGCCGGGCCGGTTACAGTACGGTGGTTCGACGGCCGAGCCGACGTCCGGCTACGCGGGCGGTGGCGCCTCGCAATATGCCCCTGGACACTACTGACGCATTTTTGAAAAGAGTCGATGGGTTGCGGGCCGGCGGCATCTCGGCCGGTCCGCACTTTCATATTTCAATTTCCGAGAGGCATTTTTAGCGAAGGCGCCGGTTCGACCATCCGGCTGCTTTCCGCCGATTCTGTTGAAAAACTCTTTTTTGGCCGCTCATCTCAATTTGCAGCCCCGTTGAGCCGGCCAGTATAAAAAAGATGCGGGGGACCAGTAGGTTTGACGAAAAATCCGCTGAAAACCACCGCATCCATTTCTAGACGCCATTGAATGCGAAGAGTCGGTCGCCATCGTATTTGGCGGGATTTTTGAGGTGCCCAATTTTTCGAGTTTTTCAACAGAATCCGCCGAATGCGTCCATCGCTCCAGGGTATCAAGCGTTTGATTTTCAGCATTAGCTCATCGCGAGCGTTGGTGGCCAATCAGAGACCTCAACGGACGCGGTTTAGCAACGCCGAAAGATTGGCTTTCTCGACATAGCGCGCGACGACA
>JAJXZC010000311.1:1077-4244 GCA_021780275.1 Pseudomonadota bacterium | reverse complement strand
GCTGCTGCTGACCTTCATGTTCATGGTCAACATGATCATGGCGATCACGGTGCTGCCGGCGCTCGCCGTCGTCCTCGACATGATTTTCCCGCGGCGCGCGCCGGTCAGGCATCGCAAGAGCCTGATGGCGCACTAGGAGGGACGTCGGACCGTCCCCGGGCGGGGCAGCGGACCGCAAGGCCCGCCTGGGGACCGCGGCGCAAAAGCGCTTACACTTTTTCGGATCGCGCTCTAGACTGCCAGCCAAGAACAACAGGGGGGCCGTCCCGGGAGGGGCCGCTTCACGATTGGAGCTGAGAAAAGAATGCTGGAGAGGATTATCGAAGCCCTGAAAAAGGGCGTGGCGAAGAATGCGGCACCGGCCGCAGGTGCCGAAGTCAAACGCCTGGCCGCTGCCGCGCTGATGATCGAAGCGGCCCGCCGCGACAATGATTTCGCGGAAGACGAGCGCGCGGCGATCACCCGCATCGTCGGCGAGCACTTCCACCTCTCTTCGGATGATGCAAAAGCCCTTGTTGACCTTGCGGAACAGCGCCAGAAGGTTCCCTTCGGCGAGACCATTTTCACCCGCACGGTTCGCGACTCGTTCACGCCGGAAGAGCGCAAGGACGTGCTGCGCATGATGTGGGAAGTCGCCCATGCCGACGGCCAGCTTCACCGCCTCGAGGGCGTGATGATCGAGCGCCTCGCGGTTGAAATCGGCCTCAACAAGGCGGACAGCGAGAGCGCCCGCGCCGATGTGACGGCGAAGGGCTGAACTTCAGCCGGCTTCATCCATGAAGGCCGCGCCCGACATACGGGCGCGGCCTTTGTCATGTCCGGTCAGACGCTGTAGCGAACCGGCATGTCCTTTATGCCGGAGATGAAATTCGAGCGCAGTCGGCGCACCGGGCCCGAAACATGAATGTCCGGGTACCGCTTCAGCAGTTCCTCGAAAAGGATCGTCAGCTGCAATTCGGCCAGGCGCGAGCCGAGGCAGAAATGCTGCCCCGCGCCGAAGCCGAGCTGCGTCGGCGCGTCGGCCGACCTGTAGCGCGTCACGTCGAAGCGATAGGGGTCCGCCCATTGCGCCTCATCGCGATTTGCGGATGCGTACCACATCACGACCTTGTCGCCCTTGGCGATCTTCTGCCCACGAATTTCCGTGTCGTCCGTCGCCGTGCGGCGCATATGGAGGACGGGGCTCACCCAGCGCACGATTTCCTGTACTGCGGAAGGAATGAGCGAAGGATCGTCGAGAAGCTTCTGACGCTCCTCAGGATGCTCGGAAAGCGCAAGAAGGCCGCCCGAGATCGAATTGCGCGTCGTCTCATTTCCTGCAACAACCAGCAGAATGAAGGTGCCTATATAGGCCGGGAAGGTGAGGGGCTCTCCGTCGATCTTGGAATGGACGAGCATCGAGATCAGGTCTTCGCCCGGCTTTTCCAGCCGCTGCTGCCAGAGGCCCGCCGCATAGGCCGCCATCTCGCCCACGCATTTGCGCATATATTCGTCGGAGACCCGAAGCTCGGGATCGTCCTCGCCGACGGTCGCATTCGACCATTCGAAGAGCTTCGGGCCGTCGCTTTCCGGCACGCCGAAAAGCTCCGCCAGAACCTCGATCGGCAGGGCGGCGGCGACGGCGGATACGAATTCGACCTCGCCCGTCTTCGGCAGACTGTCGAGCAGCCGCGTCACGCGGGCGCGAATGCGCTCCTCCATGTTCGAGATGCGCTTCGGCACAAAGCCCGGCGTGATCATGCGGCGATAGGCTGCATGTTCCGGCGGGTCCATGGAGATCATGGTCGCGTCGGTCTGGTTCTCCTCGATCTCGTTCTCATTGAAGATGCGGTGCCCGCCCATCCGCTTGGCGGAGGAGAAGAGCTTCGGATTCTTCGAGATCGCCTCTATGTCGTCATAGCGCGTGACCGCCCAGAAGCCCGTGCTGTCGGCTTCGGGGTTCCAGTAGACGGGCTCCTGCTCGCGTAACGCCCGGAAAATCTCGTGGTGTTCGCCGCGCAGATAAAGATCCGGATCCTTGAGATCCGGCCTCCCGTCCAGCGCAAGCTTTTCAGCCTTGGGCCTCAGCATGTTTTTCTCCCCATTCGTTTTTATTTTATCAGGAAGGATATGCCTGAACCCGGACTCATCTCAACTACACTCCGCGCCTCCGGCCAAATCCGCCTTTCCGCTCCCCGACAGATTGTTCCAGCGAAAAACGCCGGAATCCGGATGCCTCGCCCGTGTATCGAATGCGTCGCCCGGCGGGATTTAAACTATTGTATGAATTGGAGTTTATGCCCTCTATGCTTATTCCGTGTACTGTTCTTCAAAAGAAGAAGCGTCGATCGGCGGTGCTCTCCCCCTTTTCGAGAAGGTACCGCGACCGGCACGAGATCAATAATCTGGAGCCCGAGCTCGCCATCGCCTATGCGCATGGCGTGTCGACGCCCGATGGCCGCATCTTCTATCTGAAGAACTCCAAATGCGGCGGCACGACGATCAGCCAGATCCTGCACACTTATGTCTTCGGCGCGCCTTTCGAGGGCAACATCCATAAATCCGACGCGCTTCCCCTCGGACTCCGGCATTTTCGTCTCCACCGAGCGGCGATCTCCAATCCGGATGCCGTGAAATTCTCGTTCGTCCGGCACCCCGTCGGTCGCCTGAGATCGGCGTTCTGCGACTTCTTCGTCGATGATCAGAAAAATCCGCAGGCTTTGCGTCATTGGGACAACATGCTCGCGCTTGGCTTCAAGCCTGGCGGCGACATCAACTACAACTTCGATGTTTTTCTCAACTATGTCGCGCTCAGTCTCGAAAAGTCGCAATTACTCTGCGACGAGCATTGGCGGCCGCAATTCATCTCTCTCGGCAGCGGCAAGATCGCTTACGACACAATCGGTCGCTTCGAGAATTTCTCGGCAGACCTGAAGGAAATCTTTTCCAATGCGGGGCTTCCACTCCTCATCGCATTGGCAGAAAGAAAAATGACCTTCAACCAGAGCAGCAATGGGATACGTGACGATCTGGTCGTCAGCCGCGCACAGGCAACGAAGATCCATTCACTTTATGCGATGGACTTCGATGCCTATGGCTATCAATAAAACGGTCGGCGCCCCGTCTAGCGCAACGGGAAGCCAACCGCTTCTTCAAGCTCGCGCAGCGCCTGTTCTGCATTCAGCACC
>JAJXZC010000311.1:0-1067 GCA_021780275.1 Pseudomonadota bacterium | reverse complement strand
ATGGTGCGCATGCCGAGCTGGGCGGCGGGCTTCAGATTGATGCCGAGATCGTCGAGATAGACAGAGCACGCGGGCGAGACGCCGAGCGCCTCGCACGCCATCGCATAGATGCGCGGATCGGGCTTTCTGATGCCCACCTTCGAGCTTTCGACGACATGGTCGAAGAACGACATGATCTCGCCGACAAGCGCCGCCTTCTCTTCCGAACGCGCCATGCCGGCGCCGGAGCCCGCGGCCACATTGTTGGTGATGCAGCCGACCTTCGCCCGCGCCTTGCAGCGCTTCAACGCCTCGACCATTTCGGGGCGGATGTCGCCCGATAGAAGCTCCACCACATCGCGGCCCCGCACCAGCGCGCCCTTCGCCTCGGATTCCTTCGCGAAGAGTTCGTCGAATTCGTCGAGCGAGCATTCGTTGCGTTCGAACAGCGCCCAGGCATTGGTATCGGGATTGGTGGCGTTGATGCCGCGGATGAAGTCCTTCGGCAGGCCGCGCCCGGCCTCGTAGCGATTGAAGGCTTCGAAGGGGCTCGACGTCAGAACGCCGCCGAAGTCCCAGATGACAGCTTCGATCATGATGTTCCTGCAGATCAAATTTCGGTTGGCGCGACCCTACACCGAGGCCGCGCAAAGCGGAATAGCCGTGCGAAACGGGGCCCTCAGTCGCCCTGATGGCCGGGGGCGAGTGCCGAGGGTGGATTGTTGTGCGAGGCGCCGAACAGACGCTCGAAGAAGCCCGGCTCTTCCCAGTCACGCTTCCGGTTGGGGTCGGCTTCACCCGCGTCCTGCGCGGCGGGTTGCTGCGCCTGGGGTGCTTCAGACCCGGTCAGCTGCGGCGTATAGGTGCCGGGAAGTTCAACCACGGGAAGCCCCGTCTGTGTACGGACCATGAATTCATGCCAGATCGTTCCCGGCAAGCCGCCGCCCGTCACCTTCTTCATTGGGGCGCGATTGTCGTTGCCGACCCAGACGCCGACGACGAGATCATGCGTGAAGCCGATGAACCATGCGTCGCGATAATCCTGACTGGTGCCTGTCTTGCCCGCGGCGGGCCGGTCAGCCAGCGCG
>JAJXZC010000581.1 GCA_021780275.1 Pseudomonadota bacterium | reverse complement strand
TCATCGGACGGACGGGTCATTGGAGGGGGAATGTCGTCAGGACGGCCTGCAAAATTTCCTTATCTGGAGCATGACGGATTTCTCGCCTTCGCCCATCGCGGCGGCGCGGGGGATTGGCCCGAAAATACCATGCCCGCCTTTCAGGGCGCGGTCGATCTCGGCTACCGCTATGTCGAGACCGATGTCCATGCCACGCGCGACGGCGTGTTGCTCGCCTTTCACGACGACGAACTCGATCGCGTGACCGACTCCGCCGGGATCATCGCGGAGATGGATTATGCGGAGGTGGCCAAGGCCCGCATTGCGGGCAGCGAACCGATTCCACGGCTGGAGGAATTGCTGCTCGCATGGCCCGAACTGCGCCTCAACATCGATCCCAAGCGCGACAATGCCGTGGCGCCGCTCATCCGCGCGTTGAAGGCCGGCAGCGTGATCGACCGCGTGTGCGTTACCTCTTTTTCCGGCGCCCGCACACGCGCCATCAGGGAGGCCGTGGGGCCGCGGCTATGCACGGGCCTTGGCCGCATGGACACGTTACGCCTCAGGCTCTCAAGCTGGAGCGGCGGGGCGGGCTTCCTCTGGGGGCGGTTCGCCGGGGGCTGCGCCCAGATCCCCGTCAGCAATCACGGCATTCCCCTCGCGGACGGGACGCTGATCGCACGGGCCCATGAATTGGGGCTTCAGGTCCATGTCTGGACCATCGACGAGCCTGCCGAAATGAACCGGCTGATCGACCTCGGCGTGGACGGGCTGATGACCGACCGGCCTGCGGTTCTCAAAGCGGTTCTTGTTGAAAGAGGGCTTTGGACCTCGTAATAACCCTGATGTTGCCGCAGTGAAGTTAATGCGACAATTCGTGGCAGCTCATTACTGCCTCGGAACGATAATGTGTGTTACTAAATGGGGCACAACAAGACGAAAGCGGGCCTGAGGCCTGCTTTTCGCCATTGCGAAGGCCGAAGTAAGAACAGGGTTACGGCCATGGACTATCAGACCAAGCTTGCCGACGCGCTCCGCTCCGTGAAGGACGAAGGCCGCTACCGCGTCTTCGCGGATATCCTCCGCCATCGCGGCGATTTTCCCCGCGCGACGTTTCATACGGCCGAAGGCGCGCGTGAGATCATCGTCTGGTGCTCCAACGACTATCTGGGCATGGGCCAGCATCCGGCGGTGCTCGATGCCATGCACCGTGCCATCGACGAATGCGGCGCAGGTTCGGGCGGCACACGGAACATCTCCGGCACCACGCATTACCATGTCGACCTCGAAGCCGAGCTTGCCGACCTTCACCAGAAGGAAGCCTCGCTTCTTTTCACCTCCGGTTATGCTGCGAACGACGCGACGCTTTCCACGCTGGCGCGCGTTCTCGGCGATTGCGTCATCATCTCCGACGCGATGAACCACGCCTCCATGATCGAGGGCATCAAGCGCGGCGGCGGACCGAAGCGCCTCTGGAAGCACAACGACCTCGCGCATCTCGAACAGCTGCTGAAGGATATCGATCCCGAGCAGCCGAAGATCGTGGCCTTCGAGTCCGTTTATTCGATGGATGGCGACATCGCGCCGATCGGCGAGATCTGCGATCTCGCGCATAAATATGGTGCGCTGACCTATCTCGACGAAGTGCATGCGGTCGGCCTCTACGGCCCGCGCGGCGGCGGCATTGCCGAGCGCGACGGCGTGCTCGACAAGGTCGATATCATCGAGGGCACGCTGGCCAAGGGCTTCGGCGTCATGGGCGGATATATCGCCGGTTCCTCGGTGCTGGTCGATGTCGTGCGTTCCTATGCGCCGGGCTTCATCTTCTCGACGTCGCTTTCGCCGGTCCTCGTCGCGGGCGTTCTCGCCTCGGTGCGTCACCTCAAGGCGAGCAATGCGGAACGCGAGCGTCATCAGGAACGCGCCGCCACGCTGCGCGCGAAGCTCGCCGCTGCAGGCCTGCCCGTGATGATGTGCGAAAGCCATATCGTGCCGGTGTTTGTTGGCGATCCGGTCATCTGCAAGCAGGTGAGCGATGACCTGCTGAACGACCACGACATCTATGTGCAGCCCATCAACTATCCGACCGTCCCGCGCGGCACGGAGCGGCTGCGCTTCACGCCTTGCCCGGTCCACACGGACGAAATGATGGACGACCTGGTGAAGGCGCTCGATCAGGTCTGGACGCGGCGGAATATCCGGCGTGCCGCCTGAGGGCAAATCAGGTCGACCCCAAACGCCCGGCGCTCAGCCGGGCGGACCTCGCGAAGTGATTTTCGAATATACGCCGCTCGGCTCCAGCGTGAAGGTGACGGCGGTCGATTGCGCGACAGGCGCGGAATCTTCCGTGCTCGGTCCCATTGGGGCACCTCAGCGCGAACTCGAGCGGCTCGCGCTTCATAAATTGCAGCAAAAGATATTGCGCGAAGGCGGTGCGGTTGCCTCGCCGAAGAAACCCGGCGATGCCGGGGGCGGGCGCGGCGGAATCCTCGTCTAGAGGCGGGCGTCCAGCGGCGCGATTACTTGCGCTTGCGGCCACGCGCACCGGGAGCGCTGGCGCGGCCGAGGCCGATCTGCTTGGCGAGGCGCGAACGCTGCGCGGCATAATTCGGCGCGACCATCGGATAGTCGAGCGGCAGGTTCCACCGCGCCCGATATTCCTCCGGCGACATGCCGTATTGCGAGCGGAGATACCGCTTCAGCATCTTCAGCTTCTTGCCGTCTTCGAGGCAGACGATGTAGTCGGGCGCGACCGACTTCTTGATCGGCACAGCGGGCGTAAGCTCCTGCGATGCCCCTTGCACCTTGCCCTGCTCCAGATCCGACAGGGTGGCGTGGACCGTGCGGATGAGACTCGGCAGGTCATTTGCCGGGATCACATTCTTGCTCAGATAGGCAGCGACGATATCGCTCGCGAGGCCCAGAAGGCCCATTGAGGACACATCGATCTTGGTCTTGCTGTCGCCCGTCATCCCGCTGCCTCTTCCTTCGTGGCGGTCACTGCCATCGACCGAATCCCAGTACAGAATAGTAGAATCGTTTTATCTCGCCGGGTCTGTAGAGATCAAGGTCTGGTGGGGCCATTTTGGAGGTCAGTGCTACTAAAATCCGCTCCGGAAGCAGGTATAGGCACAATAATTATGTTATGAATTTGAATACAAACGGATGAGGATTGTGCGGGCGCCGCACTTCATTGCGGCAATTTACCTTTTTCTCCCTTCGGCCGGATATACCGTGGCCGCCGTCGAAACGCGCAGGTCGTCGATCATGTAGCGCGTTGGCTTCAGGGGACGATATGTGGTATCACGCGCGCTGAGGCGGGGCGGAATATGTTTCGGGCTCGGTGTCCAGTATTGGGCCATCCGAGCCGGCAGTCCCAATAACCGTCTGGTTCAATATTTCCGGCGAACAAGGTTCAATCGATGTCATCGAGCAATGCGGCAACTGGGCAGGCAGTACCTGCCGGTTTCTTCAACGACAGCCTTGCGGAGAGCGATCCGGATATTCTTCGCGCCATCGAACTCGAACTCGAACGCCAGCAGACGCAGATCGAATTGATCGCGTCGGAGAACATCGTTTCCCGCGCTGTGCTTGAAGCGCAGGGTTCGATCATGACGAATAAATACGCCGAGGGTTATCCCGGTCGCCGCTATTACGGCGGCTGCGAATTCGTCGACATCGCCGAAAACCTCGCCATCGAGCGCGCGAAGAAACTCTTCGATTGCGCCTTTGTGAACGTGCAGCCCAATTCGGGCTCGCAGGCCAACCAGGGCGTCATGATGGCGCTGCTGAAGCCGGGCGAGACGATCATGGGCATGAGCCTCGCGGCAGGCGGCCACCTCACGCATGGCGCCGCGCCCAACCAGTCGGGCAAGTGGTTCAACGCCGTGCAGTATGGCGTACGCCAGCAGGATCATCAGATCGACCTCAACGAGGTCGAGGATCTGGCGAAGAAGCACCAGCCGAAGCTCATCATTGCGGGCGGTTCGGCCTATCCGCGCATCATCGACTTCAAGGCGTTCCGCGCCATCGCCGACCGCGTCGGCGCGCTGCTGATGGTCGACATGGCGCATTTCGCGGGCCTCGTCGCGGGCGGTGTCCATCCGAGCCCGCTGCCTTACGCCGACGTGGTCACGACGACGACGCACAAGACGCTGCGCGGCCCGCGCGGCGGCATGATCCTTTCGAACAACGAGGACATCGGCAAGAAGATCAATTCGGCGATCTTCCCCGGCATTCAGGGCGGCCCGCTGATGCATGTGATCGCGGGCAAGG
>JAJXZC010000686.1 GCA_021780275.1 Pseudomonadota bacterium | reverse complement strand
AGCGCGGCATTGACCAGCCGCGCCTTTGTGTCTTCCGACAGGTGAAAATCCTGAAGGCGGGGTCTTTCGGACGACTGAAACCTGCTTACCTGAAAATCTTCGTCGAACCAGGTCGACTCTTCGACCACGATTCCGTCCCTCAGTGTCTTTCTATAGGCGGAGATCAGTCCGATCCTGTCTTTGAAAACATAGACGTTCCAGGCGATCGACTCCGGGCTCGGGCCGACCTGTTCCTCGATGAGTATTTCCCTCGGGAATGCGCTGTACCACCACTCGCCGTCATGGATGCCATAATCGTTTGCAAGCCAGTCCCAGCATCGGCCTTCGAGAAGCGGGCGCTCTTCTTCCTTCAGGGGATATTCAATCGGCTGAAACATGTTGGAGCCGTGATTGGCCTTTAGATAATAGAGGCCGGGGTCTATTTCGTCGTTTGCGGGCAATCGGGCATGTGGTGAATGCCACACGATCTTCGGGACGCGAATTTGGTCCTTGAGATGTGTGGGGACGAACAAAGACGTCAGCAGCTTGTTTCCGCTTTCGGGCACCTTGAACTCGGCGAAGAATTTCCGCCTGAAAATATGCTCGTCGTATCGCGCCGGATTTACGAAATCGGGCAGTGTTCCGTGAAAGCGATGATATTTGTACATGGCAAAGGCCATGGTCTGGATCAGCGCATCCCCGTCGTAGAAGTCAATGCCTCGAGCGTGGCCGTGGTGGGGCGTTCGACAAAATGACGAGTTTGCCGATTTTCGGATCTGCTCGATCTGTCGGGCGACGGCGGCGCGAAAGGCGTAGCTATGGCGCTGTCGCGACAGGTTCTTCCGCCATGCCTCGATGCGGCGGAACGTCTTCGCAAAATTGCCTGTCAGCGCTTGCTTGAGCGGCATACCGCGAATTTCCATCTTCAGGAGGTCGCCGCAATTTCGCGCTGGTCGAGCTCGTCGAGCAACATTTCACGATATATGCCCCGCCACCCGGGCTGAGGCGTGGAGAGGAACCACGATCTTCGGACGTCCCACACGAACATCGGCGTTGCGTCAGTGCGTTGTGTCTGAAGATGCAGCGGGTCGATGCCTGAACCTGGATAAACCGTTATCTCGCCGCCATAGAGCACGCCGTCGCTCCAGAGAAAGTCGAAGCGAGCATAGTCGACATCCCGGCTGAGACGCGCAGCATGACTTATCGCCGCCTCGTATCCTGGCGGTACTGGAATGGCATCGATCTCGGCCTCCGAGACCCCCTCTCCATACTCGACGCTGAGCAGGTCGCCGTCGCGCGAAAGATAGATCGTGGATTCTCGATCGCTCTTGGCATGAACGACCAGCGATCCGAATGCGACCTGGCCGCTTCCGGCGCGAATGGAAATATCGATGAGCAGCCCGGTTGAAGACGGCAACAACTCTTCGACGAAAATGCGACGCTTCATCCGGCTGTAGGCCCACTCGCCGAACCTGCGCCCATACGCCCCCTCAGAGAGCCAGCGCTTGAGAGTGAGCGACAACTCGCCGCGATTATATTTTCCATCCTGGATGAAGAAATTCCGGCCTGAGCCGTCGCTCGTCTTTATGACGACATTCCCTTGAAGGACTTCTTCCGGAATTGCGGTCGATCCGTCGCCGCTCCAAAGCACGCGGGGCAAGGTCAGCGCCGGGATATGCTGCGCGATATAGTCCTTTGCTTTCAGCTTGTCGCCGAGAGTGATGAAAAGCGGGTTGTGGTCGAACACTTTTCGCCACTGCATCCAGTCGTAATAGGTCTCAGGCAGCGCAAATTTCGGCGCGCGCCCATGGATGCGCCTGAAGCGACGGGTCAGCTTGGGAAAGCGCAAAGCGCATAACGCGTCGATAAGCGCAGCAGCGGAACGGTGAAAAAGTAGAGAATAGAAACGGCGCATCCGGATTTCAGTTCACTTTGGCGATCGCGTTTCAGCGGCGGGTTCCAAAACGCTGATTAGAACCGAAATCGAGCGCGGTGGGAGGAGGTACAGGGCACATATTCATCCATACACGAGCTCTTAAATTGCACAACCTTCCATGCAGATGGGAGGCGTCTTGCCGTCGTCAGGAAAATATGGATTTGAATATCTCCGGCACATAGCTCCCTATGAGCCATGCCTCTTTCGGACCGCAACCGGAGCAATGCGAAAGGCGCTATGGTCATTCCGCAAGTGACGTGGAGCCGCTAGTCTGTGTGCATCAACGGCGAATCGAAGACCCAGAGCCCCATGACAAATCCGGATGAATCCGTCGAGCTGCCTGACGTCGACGCGCCCGACGACGAGGCGCCGCCGCGCCTTGCGTTCCTGGGGCCCGGCCTCACTGCAGGCGCTTCCGACGATGACCCCAGCGGCATTGCCACCTATTCGCAGGTCGGCGCGCAGTTCGGCTATGGGCTCGCCTGGACACTGGTCCTGAGCCTGCCGTTGATGGCAGCGATCCAGGAGATCAGCGCCCGCATCGGCCGCGTGTCCGGGCACGGCATTGCCGGGAACCTTGCCCGCTATTACCCGCGTTACGTGCTCTACGCGATTGTCGGCCTGCTTTGCATTGCCAATACGATCAATATCGGTGCCGACCTCGGCGCCATGGGAGTCGCGTTGCAACTGCTCATCGGCGGCCCCGCCCTGGTCTATGTGGTGCTGTTCGGCGCGGGCAGCGCGCTTGCCGAAATCTTCATCCAATATGCGCGCTACGAGCCGGTGCTCAAATGGCTGACGCTCACCTTGTTCGCCTATGTGGCGACGCTCTTCGCCGTCGAGGTGCCGTGGAGCCAGATGCCGGGCTATATCTTCCTGCCGTCGATTTCCCACGACGCGGCCTATTTCACCAGCATCGTCGCCGTCTTCGGCACCACCATCAGTCCTTATGTCTTCTTCTGGCAGGCTGAGGAGGAAGTCGAGTCGACGGACGGAGATCCGCGCCGTCCACCGCTGGTGAGCGATCCGAAATTGGCGGTCCGGGAGTTTTCCCGCATTCGGCTCGATACTGTCGTGGGCATGGTTTTCTCGAATGTCGTCGCGCTTGCCATCGTGATGACGACGGCGGCGACGCTTAACGCGCATGGCGTGACGGATATCCAGACCTCGGCTCAGGCGGCGGAAGCCTTGCGCCCGATCGCGGGGCCCTTCGCCTTCGCTCTTTTCGCCGCCGGCATCATCGGCACCGGGCTTCTCGCGGTGCCGGTGCTGGCGGGTTCTGCCGCCTATGCGGTGGGCGAGGCGATGGGCTGGCCTTCGGGGCTTGTGCGGAAGCCGGGCGAGGCCAAGGCCTTTTACGGCGTGGTCGCCTTCTCGACGCTGATCGGCGTGGCGATGAACTTCCTGGAGATACACCCGATCAAGGCGCTGTTCTGGAGCGCCGTCATCAACGGCTTCGTCGCCGTGCCGGTCATGGTCATGATGATGCTGATGACCAAGCGGCCCGAGATCATGGGCGACCTGATGTTGCCGAAGGGCCTGCGCCTTCTCGGCTGGCTCTCGACCTTCGTCATGCTGGCGACGGTATTCGGATTGATCGTGACCCTGTAGCCGCCCGACCGCGCGAGAGGCGGCGCGGCTTGCGGATCAGGCGTGCGCCTTGGCGTGGTAGACCGCGCTGGCCGGAACGGCTTCATCCGCCTTCAGCGACGTGTCGAACTTGTACAGCGTCGAGCAATAGGGGCAGATCATTTCCGTCTCGCGGCCCATGTCCAGATAGACATGCGGGTGGTCGTAAGGCGGGGTAGCGCCGACGCATTCGAACTCGTGCACGCCAATGCGAATCTCGGACACGCCTGCGTCGTTCGTGAATTTCGGGGTGCCTTCGCCATGCATTGCGTCTGACCTTCTGCCGCTTGTAACTCGGCCGGGTGGCATCCCCGGCGGGCGCTAAATTAGTCCGGGCGGGCCCGAATTCCTAGCCTCTTTTCCTCAACTTTTTCGGGGACGACGCAACGTCAATAGTATTGCTTGGCCCTGCCGGTACGGTTCGGCATACTTCGTCCGCCCAAAGCGGGGCGCCAAGACCCCGCAGGCGGCAGGACAGGGGAGGCCTATATCCGGCGAAGGGGCTCATGGGCTCCCCGCGCAGGGGTGGGCGCTTTCCCTCGATCCAGTAAACACTATGTATGAGAGGGAGCCCTGCCTTCGATGGCCGAACCGAAACATTCCGCCCTTCGCCTGCTCGCATTTGCGGGCCCTTCGATCCCCATCGCCGCGCTGGGTCTGCCTCTGGCGGTCTATCTGCCGCCTTTCTACGCCGGCCCCATGGGCCTCGGCCT
>JAJXZC010000358.1 GCA_021780275.1 Pseudomonadota bacterium | reverse complement strand
CTCGCCGCTGCTCGGCGGCGCGCTCGATCATTATTTCGGCTGGCGCTCCGAATTCGTTCTGGTCGGGGCGTTTGCGGCCATCGGAGCCCTCGGCTACGACGGCGTGCTCGGCGAGACCCATCATTCAACGCGGATCCCGCTCAATCCGCTCGCGATCGCCCAAAACTATCTCAGCCTGATCGGCGATCGCCGCTTCGTGGTGCCGGCCGCGACCGTAAGCCTGATCATGGGCGGATTGTTCGCGATGTTTTCGGCGGCCCCGCGCGTCCTGATCGAAGGGCTGCAGTTCACGCCGATTGAGCTTGGACTATTTTTCGCCGGCACCGTGATGGTGGTGTTCGCCGCCGGAATGCTCGCGACCCGACTGGCGCCACGCTTCGGACTCGACCGCTCGATCAGCGGCGGCCTTCTGGTGGCGGCAACCGGCGGCATCGGCATCCTCGTGGTATCGCTTTTCAACCCGACCTTCCTGCCGTTCCTCGCCGCCATGGCGGTGTTCCTGCTCGGCATGGGCATCGTCAATCCGCTGGGTACGGCACAGGCGCTGTCGCCATTCGGCGAGAAAGCCGGCGCGGCGTCGGCGCTGCTCGGATTCTGGCAGATGATGGTGGCGGCGATCGGCGTCTGGCTCGCCGCGACGATCTCGCATCAGGCGATGTTCGCGCTCGGCGTGGTGCTGGCGGCCGCCTCGCTGGTCGCGCTGGGGCTGTATGTCATGCGAGTGAAGGCGACTTAAGGCGCGCGTATTCATGGAATGAGATGAGGAAATGCCCGCTATTCCCCAGGAAGCGGACTTTGAGCGGGAGACTTTCGACGTCCACTTTGTGTTAGCGGCCGACATCGTCATGCGAGAGGAAGAGAAGCCCGCGTCTCGCTCAGAATTTCTTTCGACAGTTTCTCATCGTCGACTATACGGGCAAGTACGATTGCGCCGACCATGGCCGACCAGGCGGCAATCGCCGCGCGGCGCTTCTCGTGAGGGGTGTCGCCCTCGGCCCCCGCTTCGATATGATCGATCCGGAGGCGGACGCTTTCGGTCATTGCGTGCCGGAGATCGGCCGAACCTCGCGCGGCTTCCGTTCCCAAGCTAGAGAACAGGCATGAGGTGGCCCGGTTATCGCGGTGCTTGGCACTGAGGTAGCCGTCGGCAAATTGCACGGCCGGCGTGCGCGGCGTGGCAGCGCCTGGAGCGAAGGGCAAGGTATGCCGGACGGCCTCCGCGATGAGCGCCTCCTTTGAAGGAAAGTACCCGTAGAAGGCGCCGTGCGTGAGACCTGCTTCCTTCATGACTTCAGCGACCGTGACGTCGTCGAACCCGCGCTGCCTGAAAAGTCGCGCTGCCGCGACCATGATTGCTTTCCGATGCTCTGCGACCTGCTCTCGGCTCACTTTCATGTGTACCTCACCTGACCTCTTGACATTATTCAGGATGAGTATCATGAATATAATCATGATGTAAATAATGATTATGAGAACGCGATGTCCTTGACTCACCTTCCCACCGTTCTCGTTACCGGCGCCTCGTCCGGAATCGGCGCCGTCTACGCTGACCGCTTTGCTCGTCGCGGGCACAACCTCGTGCTGGTAGCGCGAGACAAAGCCCGGATGGAAACCCTCGCGACGCGGCTTCGCGCTGCAACCGGGGTGTCGATCGATATCCTGGCGGCCGATCTGACCGATATTGCCGAACTTGGCACAGTCGAGAAACGCCTGCGCGAGGATGACAATATTGGAATCCTCATCAACAACGCCGGCGCCGCCGCGCCGGGTAGCGTCAAGAACCCCGACCTCGAGGCGTTTGACCGTCTGATCCGGCTGAACGTCACGGCCGTCAGCCGCCTCGCGGGTGTGGCGGGTACGCGGTTTGCCTCGCGCGGTGAAGGCGCCATCATTAACATTTCGTCGATCGTCGCGCTGATCCCCGAATTGATGCTCGGAATCTACGGCGCGACCAAATCCTACGTGCTGACGCTGTCCCAATCACTACAGTCGGAACTCGGACCGAATGGAGTGTATGTCCAGGCAGTCCTGCCGCCGGCAACGCGGACTGAAATTTGGGAGCGTTCCGGTCGTTCGGTTGACGATCTTGGGGTCGCGATGAACGTCGACGAACTGGTTGACGCAGCGTTGGTTGGATTTGACCGGCGCGAGCCGATTACGATCCCGTCCCTTCCCGACGAAAAGCAATGGGAAACATTCAACGGCGCCCGCAAAGCCATGCTGCCAAATCTACCGCAAAAGCATGCCGCGGAACGTTATCGGCTGCAGTGAAGCTCTGAATCGATGGGCTGGCGCCTCTCGCGCCAGCCTTCCTTCGAAATTGCCCCAAGAAAGTGAACATGCAAAAGATGCTCATAGCCGTTATCGTCGCCGCGGCTGCCCTATCTGCAGGAGCTTCTGCGACCGCTCCGGTTGCAGCCAAGGATGCTCTTGGCGCTTCGGCGCTGAACGCGATCAAGTCGCAATTCGGCCGCCTCATGGATATGGCGAACCAGCACGACATCAAAGCTATACGTAGCATGTTCTGGCAGTCGTCGTCGGCGCTGCTGGTTGCGAAGAGTGCTATCCCGGCCGAAGGCAATTGGGCAGGATTTTGGGGCAACGACGAGATCGATCAGAAACTGCACGACATCGCCGCTTCCGGTCCGGTCGTGCTCACCCCCGACCAGTCGAAGCTTCGGGTTGTGGGACTCACGCGTGACGTAGCCGAATCCTACGTGCCGGTGACGATTACGGTGTCGTATGCGGGCCAGGACGGCACGCCAAAGCCATTCCTGCTGATCATCAATTGGCTCAAGGTCGGGAAAGATTGGAAGATCGCTTCCGAGATCATCTTACCGGTTCCGCCCACGCCAGCGAACAAAAGCTAATCACTGATTACTTTTAATGCGCACGAACCCAAGCTATTCGGGCGGCCCCAACCGTTCTGACGGAAGGAGAAATTCGATGGATGGCGAGAAAGAGCTTCAATGGACGAATTCAATGAACCGACGTGCATTTGTAGGCATGGCGACGGCGGGGGCGGTCAGCGCTCTTCTTCAAGTCAATGCGCGCGCCGCTCAACCTGCGCCAAAGGCCCGCAACGTCGTCCTCGTGCACGGGTTGTTCGCCGACGGGTCATGCTGGTCCGAGGTGATTGCACGATTGCAGGCGGCGGGGCTCAATGCGACGGCCGTACAAAACCCTCTGACAACGCTCTCTGAAGCGGTAGCCGCGGTCGAGCGCGTGCTGGCGCGACAGGACGGTCCAACAGTCCTGGTTGGGCATTCCTTCTCCGGAATGATCGTGACGGAAGCCGGTATGCATCCGAATGTCTCGGCGCTTGTGTATGTGGCGGCTCGCGCGCCCGACGCGGCCGAAGATTACACTGCGCTGGCCAAGACGTTTCCGACACCGCCGGCTTCCGCCGGCATCCTGTTCGACGGCGACGAAGGACGTCTCAGCGAGGCGGCGTTCCTGCACGATTTCGCGGGTGACCTGCCTGAAGCAAAGGCCCGCGTTCTATATGCCGTCCAGGAGCCGTTCCATAAGGCTCTACTTACGGGCAAGACGACCCGTGCCGCTTGGAGATCGAAGCCCAGTTTTTATGTCGTCTCGACAGATGACCGGACCATCAATCCGGATCTCGAACGTTTCATGGCCAAGCGCATGGGCGCGGAGACGATCGAGGTGAAGGCGAGTCATCTTGCCCTGATACCCAACCCGACAAAATCACACATCTAATCCTCGCGGCGGCCGGGCAGATTTAGACGAAAGGCCTTTGCGGCTAGCAGGTTCGGCCAGACTAACCATGGAGGTCTTGATGTTTTGGAGGTTCTCAGTAGCCGCTGTGCTTTGTGCCAGTCTGGCGTCGGGAGGTGCGGCCACACCGAACGAGTTCCGCATCTCGAACACGCCGGTCGTGATGGATCACGTGACAATCGAGACGTCCATGCCCTATCGACTTGTGACATCCCGGCTCGACGACGAGGTCAAGCGGTTTGACGAAGGCTATCGCAAGCTCCTCCAGGAAAGCAAGATCGACGAACTTCGTGCGAAGCTGACTCAGGGCCTGGAGCCAGATGGCTTCATGATCCACTTTATCGCGGCGCAAGGCGATTTGCTGGCGCTGGAAGGAAGACACCTGCAGGGGAGCGTCTACTATCTCGGCAACGTCATAGCTGCGGCCCAGATGACGAAACTGAATTTCGGTGCTGCGCTCTACGCCCCCTTGCGGCTCAACGTGTATGAAAACGCGCAAGGCGGAACGACCTTCGAATA
>JAJXZC010000020.1 GCA_021780275.1 Pseudomonadota bacterium | reverse complement strand
TTGCCCGCGCTTGGCATGGGAATGATTTTTCTATCCCTGCTGGTTGAGCGATCAACTTGCCCACAGACGCTCTCAAATACCATTGTTGGTGTCGTTGGGATGCTTTTCGGCTTTGGCATGTTCTTTCTTTGGCTCGTTATTGCCCACGAGAAAATCGTGCTAACGCCAACGTCTCTCGTGCGCACCAGCATTCTGGGGCGCAAGACCATTCCCCTCTCCGACATCGTGAGCGCCCGCTGTGGAATACAGGGACGTGGCAACACGCTTCTGGTTGTCGAGACGGCGCACGGCCGGCGACGCATGGGAATGTCGCTGCCTACCAAAGTGATCAATCAGTTGGCCGATCTTCTGAATAGCCGTGTCAAACGAGCCGGCACTGGTCAGCCGTTTGGCGACAGCGATGCGCACGTGAGCGGAGTTGCAAGCAGTCAAAGCGATGTGTGAATAGGACTTGTGAGCCAATGACCGCAAAGGCCCAAACTGGTGCTTCATGGGCGAGCCGAAGATCGTCAACATGATGCCGGCGGGCCTCGCGCGCTATTCCTCGCTCCGCGCCTGGCTCTCCCAATGGTCCTATGCCGAAAGCCGTGCCGACGGGCCCAAATGCGCAGGCGACGTCACCGTGCCTGTGCTCGTCGTCCAGAACAGCGCGGATGATGGCTGCACGCCGAGCCATGCCGCGCGCATCTTCGCGGGCGTCAAGCATGACGACAAGGAATTCCACGAAGTCAAAGGCGCGACGCATTACTATATTGGCCAACCGGACAAAATGGCCGAAGCTGTCGGCATCGTGAAGAATTGGCTAGAACGCAAAGGCCTGCTCGTCTGAGCCTGCCGACGGAAAGAAGAATATGAGTAATAGTGCGAACTCGAATGTCGTTCCCCAGCAGAACGAAGTGCCGCCCGTGCGCCGCGAAATGAAGCTGAAGGACGGCACGATTTCCTATCTGGAGTGGAAGGCGCGCGAGGGTCTCCCCGCGCTTCATTTCGCCCACGCCAATGGCTTCAACGCCATGACCTACCGGCATCTGCTGGCGCCGCTTGCGTCCCATTTCCACATTCGCGCCTGGGACGCGCGCGGTCATGGCTTCACGCAACTGCCTGCCGACGCAACGACCCACGCCGACTGGTATGTCTACCGCGACGATCTCATCGCCTTCATCGAGCCGCTGGTTTCCGAGGTGGGCGGTCCTATCCTGCTTTCCGGCCATTCCATGGGCGGCGCGACGAGCCTTATGGTCGCCGCCGAGCGTCCCGATCTTGTGCGCGGCCTCGTGCTCGTCGATCCCGTCGTGGTGCCGAAGTTCTCGCGCTTCATGATGCAGCTCTATCGCATGCTCGGTCGCAAGGGCGGCCCCATGTCACTGGCCGATGGGGCCGAACGTCGTCGCGCCGTCTTCGCCGACCGTGCCACCATGGTCGCCGCTTACAAGGGACGCGGTGCCTTCCGCACATGGCCGGAAGAAATGATCGCTGATTACGTCGAGGGCGGTACCGTCGATCTCCCGGACGGCCAGATCACGCTTGCCTGCAAGCCTGCATGGGAAGCGGCGAACTTCCGTTCGCAGGGGCATGACATCTGGGCTGCGCTCCACAAGCTCGAAGTGCCGCTGACGCTTCTTTATGCGGGCATCGGCTCCACCTGCCGCGCGCCCGCGCCGCAGATTTTCGGCGAGCGCGATCCGCAGGCGACCTTGCTGCGCCTCGGTCAGGCCACGCATTTCCTGCCGATGGAATACCCAGACATCGTGCGGCGCGAAATGCTCGCGCTCGACGCCCGTCTCGACTGAGGTGGATCGGATCAGCCGTAGGCCTTCACCATGCCTGCGGCGATGCGGTCCTGCATGATCTCGGTCGAGCCATCCGTATAGGCGGCGATCTTCGCCGCCGCCAGATGCCGTCCCAGTCCATATTCGCGGCGCAGCCCCGCCGCGCCCATGGCCTGAATGGCCGCACCGATCCCTGCGAGCGTGACGCGGCCTGAAAACTTTTTCGCCTGTGCCGCCGCCATCACCACATCGCCATTCTGGTCGATCAGCAGTCCCGCCCGCCGCGTCAGCGCGCGCAAGGCTTCAAGGTCTGTCGAAATGTCAGCAAGCGACCAGGCAAGTCCCTGATGCGCGGTGAGTTTCTTGCCGAACGTCTCCCGCGTCTCGCCATAGCGGATCGCCTTGGCGAGCGCATCGGCGAGCATGCCCGCGCACATTCCTGCGACATAGGTGCGCGCGCCATTGACGCCCTGCATGGCGAGCTTGAAGGCATCGACAGGTCCCGCGATCACATTGGCATCGGCGACGAAATAATTGTCGAGCTTGAAGCCGCCCGCGCCAATTGCCGTTCCGCCAAAGATGTCGTAAGCCGCCGCTCGCGTGAAGCCGGGGGCCCGCGCATCGACGAGGAAACAGCCAATGCCGCGCCAGCCCGCTTCCGGGTCTGTCTGCGCATAGGTGACGAAGAGGTCGGCAATCGTCGCATTGGTGATCCAGCCTTTTCGCCATTGAGAAGCCAGCCGCCGTCGGTCTTCGTCGCGCGCGTCCGGATCCCCGCAAAATCGCTCCCCGCACCCGGTTCACTCAGCGCACTGGCGGCAAAGATTTCACCACGAATGATGGCTTCGACATGTTCCTCCTGCCCGCTGGCAAGGAGACGGGGTGCCACGTTCTGCGTATTCGTCATGGCAAAGGCGAAAGCCATGTCGACGTGCGATAGCGCTTCCAGCACGGCAAGTTTTACGAGATACCGGTGTCCGAGCCCGCCATGGCTTGTGGGTGTTTCCAGCCGCAGGAGATCATATTCGACGGCCTTCCTCATCATGGGCACAACGCTTTCGCCTGCTTCCATGGCGTCGGCCTTGCCCGCCAGCACCTCGCGGCCAAAGCCGCGGGCGCGTTCAAGGTAGTCGCGCTCGGTGCTCGTCAGCACATCGTCCAGAAATCCCTGCATCTCTTTCCCTCCGGCCCCATTTGCGGGTTATTCTTGGGCCAATGTTAGCAAGATGATCGTCCGATGCCACTGACCTTCGCCGAATCCGATCCCGACCGCCCCACGCGTGAGGCCGAATTGCGCTTGATGTCCGACGGCGACCTGCTCGCTCTCTACAAGCGCACCCGCGCCGCCGCCTCCGAAGCGCGTAAGGCGCATGACATGGAAGCGCTCTATCCCCTCGCACGAGGCATGAAGACCATCCAGCGCATCGCCAACGAACGCGGCCTCATCATCGAGGCGCGACGTCTTACGTCAGAACCCTCTCCCTCTGGGAGAGGGCAGGGTGAGGGGATTTAGCTAGACACCCAACCCCGGCGCCACCATGCCTTCGAGCCGCTCACGCATTTCTTCAGGAATGGGAATAGCCTTGCGTTCGACGAGATCGAGCGCAATGGCGACCGCCTCGGCGGTTGCAATCGCCTTGCCGGTTTCCAGATTGAACAGCCAATGTCCCCAGATATAGGTCTTGGCGCTCACGCTCTTGAGCCCGCTCCGAAGCGTCAGCACGTCGCCCGCGCGCGGATAGCTGTGATAGTGGAATCGATATTCCAGCGCCGCGCCGCCCACCTTGTCGTTCTTCGAGCGATCCATCCCGTTCGTCTTGCCGAGCAGATTGGGAATGGAGTCCGACACGGTGCCCATGAAGTGCCGTGGCAGCAGATAGCCCTGCGCGTCGCATTGATCAACCTGTACTTCGCCCTGCCATGTGTAGACGAGACCGATCTCGGCGGCTTCCTCCAGCGTTGGCGGTGTGCGCGGTGGCGCGATTTCGATCCCGCGTGGTGCGCCATGCTGTGGCAGTTCCACGACCAGTTCCTTCGCCGCTGCCTTCGCCTTGGCGGGCAGAGGCTTCGTTTCGCGCGTATCCTCGTCAAGCAGCTCGACATCGGCGGCAAATGTCGCCGCGATCTCTTCGGTGTTCGTGTTGTACATTTCCATATAGACGCGCATCCCATAGTCGCGCACCTCAAGCACCCCGCCACGCAGGCTGAAAGGCGCGCCCGGCCGCTGCTCGCGCAGAAAGCGCACATGGTGGTCGCGTGCAATCAGTCGTGCATTTTCCGCATGGATGAAGCGCGGCCCCAATCCCAGGTGCACGGCAAGCGCCGCCAATGCCTGTGAGGCATGTTCCAGATAGAACTGCACATTCATGTGCCCCATCTGGTCCGAATGCCATGTCTGCACGCTGGAGCGCGCCAGCTCGATCATCTCAGCCATATTGTCCTCGAAAGCGGGATTACAGAATTCATATATCGATCAGTTCTTGGCGAAGCGCTTGGCTACCTGCGCGGG
>JAJXZC010000166.1 GCA_021780275.1 Pseudomonadota bacterium | reverse complement strand
GAAGGACCGGTCGCTTTCGCCGACCGAGATCAGGATCATGCTCAAGCTGATCGAGAAGGTGGCGACGCTGCCGACCATCCGGCTCGGCATGCGCCTTTACCTGCAGACGATGGTGCGCAAGAGCGAGCTGCAGGATGCGACCTGGGACGAAGTCGATTTCGAGAATGCCGTGTGGACCATCCCGAAGGAGCGGATGAAGCGCTCGAAGGCGCACAACGTCTATCTATCGCGCCAGACCCTCGACATCATGATCGCGCTGAAGACGTGCGCCGGGAATTCGCGATACCTGCTGCCGTCGCGGTATGACGCGGATGCCCCGATGTCACGCGCGACATTCAATCGCGTAACTTATTCGGTCGTCGAACTGGCGAAGAAGGAAGGGTTGCCCCTGGAGCCGTTCACGGTTCACGATCTCCGAAGGACCGGCTCAACGCTGCTCAATGAACTGGGCTTCAACAGCGACTGGATCGAGAAATGCCTTGCGCATGAGGACGGCCGTTCGTCACGCGGCGTCTACAACAAGGCCGAGTACGAAGTTCAGCGCCGGCACATGATGCAGGAGTGGTCGGACATCATCGACGCTTGGGTCGCGGGCAAGAAGCGTGTCCCGGTGCTCATTCCGTCTTCGATGCCGCTGCTTGAGCCCGATCCAGCTCTCGAACCGGACGTGAGCGCCGTTGCCTGACGTCGGGTGGCTGCGCGCGGACGACAGGAACCGATCGGCGCGAGGTCAGCCAGGCTTCGACCTCGGCCAGATCCCAGACGACGCAACGGGGCGAGAGGGCGAAACGGCGCGGGAATTCCCCTCGCTGTTCCATCTCGTAAATGGTGCTGTCGGCAAGGGGCACCATTTCGCGAAGCTGCTGCCTCCGGATCGTCTTCCTGATCGTTACTTCGCTATCGCGGACCATGGCGATCTCCTTAAAGCCCATGGTCCAAATAGAAGCCGATAGCTGCTGTCCATTGGAAGTCCAATCGATATCGGAGAGGGTCGAGGAGGGCAGAAGGATAAAAATCGGATAAGTTCGATTCTGACACAGTGCCCAGAGCGCATTCTTGCTGCGCAGTCGGCGAACTTTTTCTGCCGATAGTCCAGGTGCAAGATGGGGGCGGCGGGACCAATTTGCAGGCGGTCCAGCAAGGCGCAAATCCTACGCAGCCCAGGGGGCTGGGAAACGCGACTCCCTCAAAAAGTGTTTTGTCTACCATGCGACGATTTTTCACGACGAAGTGAAAATCGTTTGAGTTCTGAGGGTTGGGCGAGTAGGTCAGGGCTGGTGCGAAGGGGCTGAAATAGGCTAGGTGCAGAATAGGTGCAGAGCGCGACATGGGCTCTGGGATACCGTCGGCGGGCGTGGCGGAATTGGTAGACGCAGCGGATTCAAAATCCGCCTCTGGCAACAGAATGTCGGTTCGAGTCCGACCGCCCGCACCATTCTCAATTTGAAGTTCGATTCACGGACTGGGCCGTAGAATAAGCCGTCCCTTCGTCAAGGATTGACGATCGAAGCCTGCAGCCTCCGGCGCAGCAGCTTGTCGCGCAGATCGCGGCGCGGTTGAGCGTGAGCGTTGTCGGCGATGCGGCCAGACCGTTGGATTGTTATCTGGATGGCGGTTCTGGCCGCATAGGTTGGCAGGTCGGTGCGGGCCTTCGAGGCGTTCTCAGGACGAAGCCGCTGCCCGGGCGACCTATGACGACGCGGCTTGATTTGCCTCGCGCGCCGTCTTCAGCGCATTGGCCCACCACTCGAGATCATCGAGTGTCGCCGTAGCGGACTGCCCGAGATGGGGAAAGTCGCCGAAGGCCTTACCCTGCTGCAGCACGCCCAGAAACTCGGCGAGGCCGATATGCACCGCGTTTCTGACCGGAGCGGCCTGCAACTCGATCGCGACGAGGCGGAGATGCTCGACGGCGCGCGCGGCTCCAACGCCGCCATAGCCGACGAACGCGACCGCCTTGCGATTGAACGGCGCATAGACGTAATCCAGCGCGTTCTTCAGGACCGCGGGAGCGCCGTGATTGTATTCGCCGGTGACGAAGACATAGCCGTCGAACTCGCCGATCTTCTTCGCGAGCCGTTCGGCGATCTCGTTCTTGGGCGGCGCGTAAACCGGCGATGCCGGCTCGTTGAAGAACGGCAGCGGATAGTCCCGCAGATCAATGAGCTCGTATTCGGCCGTTCCACGAGCCTTCGCTATGTCAAAAAACCAATGAGCAGGCTTCTCCCCGAAACGCCCTTCGCGCGTCGTGCCGATGATGATCGCGATCTTTGGTTTCGCCATGCCCGCCTCCCGATTTCACGCAAACGCTGACAGATGGTCTTATGAGTTGCATGCTCCCCGCTATCCGACCAGCCGGCATATTCCGAGATTATCCATCATCCCATGCGATGGATCACATCGTCAGAGGCGGACCTTCGAGGCCGTGCTCTGTTCGAAATGACGACAGGCAATTGGTCTTCAAGTCACCTTGACCAGGCCCACCGGTCAGCGGAAGACCGCGATGGTGCCGGAGGCCGTGCGTCGATCGCCTGCTTTCTGCATTGCGCTGCCAAGCTCGGCAATGCGGCGTTCGCCGGCTGCCAAGGCCTGTGCCGATGTATGGACCGAGTAATAGCCGAGATGCAGCGGGTATGGATGCGGCACGGCCGAGCCCAGCACGAACACGGCGTCGTCGCCGCCGGACGCGGCGAGCTCGATCGGAGCTTCCCCCGGCTCGAAAATGATCATCTCGCCGGCCTCAACGGGCGAGCCCGCGTCGAGCGAGCCCTTGGCGAGCGCCAGCCAGCCCACGGTGTGGCCCGCAGGGGGCGTGTAGGTCCAGCGCTCGCCGGGCCGCAGCGTGACGACGAGATAGTTGACGCCGTCGGGCGCAGGCACCGGACTTTGTAGGCCCTGATGGCTGCCGACGATGACATGAGCGGGCCCGGCGCTCACCATGTCTCTGGCTTCGATATAGCGGCTGACGGGTTCGCTGTTCTCCAGTTCGGCGGGCAGCGACAGCCAGAGCTGGAAGCCCAGGATGCGCGGCACGTCTTCGCCAGACAATTCCTTGCCATGCCAGACCCCGCCACCGGCGCGCATCCATTCCACACCGCCATAGCCGAGCGTTCCGGAGCCGATCGCCGGATCGCTGTAGCGCATGGCGCCTTCGACGATGACGGTGACGGTCGCGACCCCGGAATGGGGATGAAGCGGCATGTCCCGCATGCCCTGGATGGTCGCCCTGTCGGCATCGAAGAGGTCAAGAAACACAAAAGGTTTCAGAAGCTGGCCGAGGTCGGACGGGCTCATCAGCCGCGTGATCGGCCCTCCCGATCCATGACCGCGCGTGCGCCGCAAGATTCTGCGCGGCACGACAGACGTCGCCGCGGGAGCTTGGCCGGAAGCTGTGAGTACGGACATCGGGACCTCCTCAAGTGTCGGTGGCATGGTTTCGGAATGGATCGGGCCAGCGACCATCATGGCGTTGGAATCGCGCGTTCACGGCCGCCGCTCCCCTCGAGCGTTGCGGATGATGGGAGCGGCCTCGGTGCCGAGCCGTTCTATCGAACGCCTCGTCGCAGCCGTTTCGAGGGGAGCCGAGCTCATCTGGTGGTGATGCGCGACACGTCCCCGAGCGCGACTCTGGCTTCCAACGGGCTGCTCCTTCCTGATCGGCGATCCGGAGACCGTCGCCAGGATAAGAACGTCGCCTATGGCGCAGCACCGAGCGCAGCGCGCGACGAACTTTGAGCCGTTGCCCAGATCGCAGACGGGCGGAAGCAGCACTTGCCCCATTACTGTCTTCGACGCTGCGCTTGAAATGGTCACGACCGCCGCCTGGAGGGTCAGGCCGCTGCGGCGAGCGCCTGCTTTGCGCTGGCGAGGGCAGCCTCGCGCGCTTCGGGTCCGAAGCCGATCTTCTCAGCATGGATGAAGGTGACGTCGGTGAGCCCGATGAAGCCCAGAAGCGTGCGCAGATAGGGTTCCTGGAAGTCCATCACCTTGGCGGGGCCGTCGGAATAGAGGCCGCCACGCGACTCGACGACGATGACGCGCTTGCCGGTGATCAGCCCCTGCGGGCCCGCTTCCGAATAGCTGAATGTCACGCCTGGCCGCAGCACGTAATCGAACCACGACCGTAGTCCCGTCGGAATGCTGAAGTTGTACATCGGCGCGCCGATAACGATCGTGTCCGCGGTGCGCAGCTCGGCGATCAGTTCGTCCGAAAGAGCGCGTGCAGCCCGTTCCTCATCGGATTTCGGCTCTCCCCTGACGCCAGCCACATTGGCTGCC
>JAJXZC010000764.1 GCA_021780275.1 Pseudomonadota bacterium | reverse complement strand
GGGGGTATAATTTCCGAGAACGTGGCGATGCTCAAGGAGCTCGAGAAGCTCGCCTATAAGCCGGTTGTCGGCATCTTCTGGCCGGGTCGCATCGAGGTCGTGCTGAAGTTGGCCGGACCCGCCAGCGATGGCTTGTTCGCAGTCGACTATGTCGAGCCGCTAGCGGGGCCCGCCGGCAAAGCATTTCTCGAAAAGGCGAAGGCTCTGCTGCCGGAGAACGAGTTCAAGGCGATCAACCGCTACACCGAATCCGGCTACGCTGCCGGACGCGTTCTCGTCGAGGCGATCCGTCGGTGCGGCAAGGACGTAACGCGGGACTGCGCTATTTCTGAAATGGAAAAGACCAAGAATCTCGACACTGGGGTCATGGCGCCAATCAGTTTTGGACCAGGCGTGCGCTTTTCGAGCCAGAAGGTTCAGATCATGCAGGCTGACTTCGGAACCCTGAGCTACAAGCCGGCGCCCTGATTTAGCGAGGGGCCGCGGAAAAATTCGCGGCCCCTTTGGATCGAAGGCTTGATTTGTGGCCGGCGCTACACTAATAATAGAACGGCGATCCGGTTTATGAACCGGTCACTTGCAAACTGATTTTGGCCGAGGAATAGCCCATGAACATGATGGCTCCTGCCCCAGCGTGGGGCGATATGATCCTGCCGGATCGCGTCCGCGGCGCGCTCTATCGCGATCCCGAGATATTCAAGCTCGAAATGGAGCATATCTGGTATCGCACCTGGGTCTATGTCGGACACGAAAGCGAGGTGGCCAAGCCGCATGACTTCGTGTTGAAGTCGATCGGCCTCCAGCCGGTCATCATGACGCGCGACGGCGAGGGCAAGGTCAATCTGCTTCTCAATCGCTGTACGCACCGAGGCAATCAGCTCTGCGCGAAGGAGCACGGCAACACGCCGATGCACACGTGCCCGTTCCACGCCTGGAATTTCGGCAGCGATGGCAAATTGCTCGGCTACGCCTTTCCGGAAGGATATGAGGGGCTGGATAAAGGCAAACATGGACTTGGCCGCGTCCCGCGCGTCGCCTCCTATCGCGGCTTCGTTTTCGGTTCGTTCGCCCATGAGGGTCCCACTCTCGAAGAACACCTCGGCGGCGCCGCGGAAACGCTCGACCGTCTGTGCATGACAGCGCCCGGCGGCGAGATCGAAATCACGGCCGGCTTTCTCAAGCATCGCGTGAAGGCGAACTGGAAATTCATCATGGAGAACGAGACGGACGGCTATCATCCGGCCTTTGTCCATTCCTCGATCTTCAGCGTCGCTGAAAGCGGCATTGGCGGCCTCTATGGCGCGAAGTCGACCGCGCTCGCACGCGATTTCGGCAACGGCCATACGGAAATTGATCTGCGCCCGGAATTTCGCAAGCGCGATGCCCCGCTGAGCTGGTTCGGCACGACCCCCGACAAGCTGCCGGACTACGTCGCGAAGATGAACGCCGCCTACGGCGAGAGGAAAGCCCGCGAAATCATGATCGACGGCACACCGCATGTCATGATCTTCCCGAACCTGTTCATCGCGGAAATCCAGATGTTCGTCATCCAGCCGCTGGGCGTCGACGACAGCGTCCAGCACGTGACGGCCCTGCAGTTCAAGGGGGCGCCGGACTTCAACCGCCGTATGCGTCAGCAGACGATGGGTTCGGTAGGGCCGGCCGGTTTCCTGCTCGCCGACGATTCCGAAATGTACGAACGCACGCAGCGCGGCATGGAGGCCAGCGATACCGACTGGGTCTTCCTTGGACGCGGGGAGCATCGCGAGCGACGTGACGAAGACGGGTTCCTGGTCGCCCACGCGACGGACGAGGTGCCCTCGCGCGGCATCTGGAAGCATTATCGCAGCTTGATGGAGCAGGAATAATGAGCGCGAACCTTGCTGAGAGCGATCTCAAGCACGATGTGGAGCAATTCCTTTTCCGTGAGGCCCGACTCGCTGACGAGCATCGCTATGAGGAATGGGAAGCCCTCTGGACCGATGACGCCATCTACTGGGTCCCTGCCAATGGCGAGGATATCGATCCGGAACTGCAGATGTCGATCGTCTACGACAACAGATCACGCATCGGCCTGCGGATCCGGCAATTGCTGAGCGGCAAACGCCATACGCAGGAACCGAAATCCAGCCTCCGCCGTATCATCGGTAGTGTCGAAATGCTCGGCCGTGACGGCGACGATATCCGCGTCGGCGCCAACGCCATCATTTTCGAGAGCACGCAGCGCGGCGAGACGATCTGGGGATCGCGCAATGAATATGTCCTTCGCCGCGACGGCGACGGATTCAAGATGGCGCGCAAGAAGGTGGCGCTCGTCAATAACGACAGGGCGCTCTATACAATGTCGTTTCTGGTCTGAGGAAAGCGGAGTCGACATGAATTCGGACGATCTGGTTCTCCTGAAGGTCGAAGATGGCATCGCGCATATCACGTTGAACCGGCCGGATGCCTCGAACGGCATGAACGTCGAATTCCTCAAGGCGTTGTGCGATACGATCATGGCCTGCCACGGCAGACCTGACGTGCGCGTGGCGCTGCTGCGCGGCAATGGCAAGAATTTCTGCGCCGGCGGCGACGTCCACACCTTTGCCTCCAAGGGCGAGCAGATGCCCGATTACCTGCGCGTCGCCACCGCATGGCTGCAGAACGCTGTCACTGGCCTGATGCGGCTTGAGGCGCCGGTCATCACAAGCGTACAGGGCTTTGCGGCAGGTGGCGGGGGCTTCGGGCTGGTCTGCGCATCCGATCTCGTCATCGCCGCCGACACAGCGAAATTCTTGGGCGGAGCGACGCGTGTCGGTATGGCGCCGGATGCCGGCGTGTCGGTCACCATGCCTCGCATCGTCGGCCTGCGCCGCGCAGCCGAGATCGTGCTGACCAATCCTATCCTGTCGGCGGCGCAGGCGCACAGTCTCGGTATCGTCAATCGCGTCGTGCCGGAAGCGGAACTCGAAGGCGCCTCGCTCGCCTGGGCGCGCGAACTCGCCGCTGGCGCTCCGAAAGCGTTGGCCGCCGCCAAGCGCATGCTTTGGAGCGGCGTCGGCTCGAGCGTCGATGCCTGCCTGTCGGAAGAGGCGCGCACTGTCTCGGAACTGTCGGGCACGGCGGACGCGCGCGAAGGATTGGCGGCGGTTATCGAGCGGCGTAAACCCGTTTTCGTCGGCCGCTAGGTTTCGCGCAATGGGCAACCGCCTCCACGGACGACGCGCCTTCGTCACTGGCGGCGCGAAAGGAATCGGGGCCGCGATTGCCGAAGCCTACGCCCGGGAAGGCGCTGTCGTCACGATCGCGGACCTGGATGTCGAGGTCGGACAGCAGCTCGCAGACCGAATCGGCGCGACTGCAGTCGCTCTCGACGTCGCCGATCTCGCTGCGGTTCGGCGCACGATTGGCGGGAGCGGGCCCTTCGACATTCTTGTGAACAATGCAGGACTCGACCAGCATGCCTTCTTTACGGAAACGACTCCGGAGGATTGGCGGAAGCTGCTTTCGGTCAATCTAGAATCTGTGTTCGCGTGTACGCAGGCCGTGCTGCCCGCGATGCAGGCCGCCCGTTTCGGCCGCATTGTCAACATTGCCTCGGAGGCGGCGCGTCTCGGATCGCGCGGCGGCGCCGTTTATGCTGCTACAAAAGGCGGCGTTATCGCGTTCACCAAGTCGATCGCCCGCGAAAATGCGCGCTTTGCCATAACCGCCAACGTGATCGCCCCCGGACCGATCGATACGCCGATGCTACGACACGCGGTCGATCTCGGCGGACCGAAGATTCTCGAGGCGATGACGGGGGCCACGCTGTTGCGTCGTCTGGGGGCCCCCGAGGACGTTGCAGAGGCGGCTGTATATCTTGCTTCCGACGGCGCGGGCTTCGTAACCGGCGAGACCCTCGGTGTTTCCGGCGGTATGGGGCTCGGCGCCTGATGAGCAATTTGGCGGTCGAGCAAGTCATTGCGCGGATACGCGCCGTCTATGGCAGGTGGGGCAAGGGGACAACCGTCGAGCAGATGCGCGCTGACTGGGACGATCTATTCCGCGCGTCCGCCGCGAACTGGCCAATCGAAAAAACCGACGCAGGCGGCGTTCCCGCGGAATGGATCGCGGCGCCGGGCGTCAGTCGCGAACTGGCGATCCTCTATCTGCACGGCGGCGGCTTTCGCCTGGGTTCGATCGACTCGCATCGCGATCTGATCCAGCGCCTCTCGGCCGCCGCGCAGGCGCCGGTTCTCGCCATCGCCTACCGGCTCGCGCCGGAACATCGTTTTCCTGGGCCAGTCGAGGATGCGCTGACGG
>JAJXZC010000355.1 GCA_021780275.1 Pseudomonadota bacterium | reverse complement strand
GCGCGGCGACGGCGCGGGAATGAACGACGTGTCCCTGGCTCTCGACCGTATCGCGATCGACCACCATCTTGTCGAGCGTGGCATTCGTTCCGCCGGCGTTGCTGTTCGGCACGCCGATGAGAACCTCGGACGTGGCGGTATAGAGCGGCGTCAGAACGCTGAGGACGAGGAGGGCGACGATCGTCAGTCCGCCCGCCGTCGCGAGAATGATCGATCTGCGCCGCCAGAGCTTGCCGAGGGTGACCGAAAGATCGGAATCGGAGCTGGCCGGGCGCGCGTCAGCACGCAGAGGCGCGACCTCGGACGATGAGCGGGGGAAATATGCCGGTTCCGGAAGGGAGTCGGGCGATATCATTCAGAACCACCTTTCAGGAACGGTAATCACGTCGCCGGGGTTTACCTTCGTGTTCTGGTCGGCATCCTGCTGACTTTTCGTGGGATCGTTCGCGCGCGTGATCGTGAAATCGTCGTCCCGCGCCCGATAGGTGAAGCCACCCGCCATCGCGACCGCGTTGATGACCGTCATTCCGTTCGTATAGGGATAATTGCCGGGGTTTTTGACCTCGCCGACGATGTAGAACGGGCGATAGGTCAGGACCTCCACGCTTACGCGCGGGTCGCGGAGATAATCCGGGCTCAGGGCGGCCGAAATTCTCTTCTCGAGCTGGCCCGCCGAAATGCCTCCCGCCGCAATGTTGCCGATGAGCGGCAGAGCCACGTTGCCCGCGCCATCGACGTGAAACTCGCCGGAAAGGTCGGGTTGGCCAAAGACGAGGACCCTGAGATTATCCCCCGGGCCGAGCTGATAATTGGGATCGCTGATCGGAGGTCCCGAACGGCCTCTCAAGGTGCTGCCGGTCGCGGGGGTGTTGGCGGTCGCGGGGGCTGCGGCCTGCGCCGAGCCCTGGCCCGGATCGGCCGCGAAGGCCGCCGGCGCCGCGCCCACCGACATCGCGACGGCCATGATGGCGGCCCGGCGAAACATTCGCCGGGAGGGTCGATTGCGGTTCATCATCTCTTCTCGCCACTTCATGCCGGTCCGCACGTTCAGCTGCGCCCGTAGGCGTCCTCGAGGCGGACAATATCGTCCTCCCCGAGATAGCCTCCCGATTGCACCTCGACGAGGTGAAGCGGAAGCCGGCCGGGATTTTCCAGGCGGTGCGTGGCTCCTTGCGAGATGTAGGTCGACTCGTTTTCGCGAAGCAGCCTCGTTTCATCGCCGCAGGTGATGCGGGCTGTGCCGCTGACGACGATCCAGTGCTCCGCCCGGTGGAAATGCATCTGAAGGCTGAGCCGGGCGCCCGGATTCACGACGATGCGTTTCACCTGGTAGCGCGTTCCGGTGTCAACGGTCTGGTAGTAGCCCCAGGGACGATAGACACGCCGGTGGTGTCTCGACTCGGAGCGGTTGTTCCTGGAAAGAGATTCGACAACCCGCCCGACCTCGCCGCAGCGGTCTCTCGAGGCGACAAGGAGGGCGTCTTCGGTCGCAACGATAACGAGATTGTCGACGCCGAGAGCCGCCACGAGCTGGCTGTCGCCCCGGATATAGGAATTTTTCACGTCATCCGCGATCACATCGCCGACAACAACATTTCCGTTCTCGTCCTCGGGATTGGCGGCCATCAGCGAATGCCACGATCCTATGTCGTTCCAGCCGACGTCGATCGGCATGACGGCGGCGCGATCGGTATGTTCCATCACCGCGTAGTCGATCGAAATGCCGGGCACGGAACCGAAGGCGTCCGCATCGAGATGGAGAAAGCTTCCATCTTCCCGGCCTTTCGCGATTGCCTCTTCGCATGCGGACACGATTTCCGGATGCAGTCTGTCGAGTTCGGCGAGATAGGCGACGGCCGGAAGGAGAAAGATTCCGGAGTTCCAGTGATGCCGCCCGCATTTGACGTAGTCCTCGGCCGTGGCGAGGTCGGGCTTCTCCACGAAAGAAACGAGATCGCGGACGCCCGGCATGCCGTCGATGGGGGCGCCGGCCTCGATATAGCCGTAACCGGTTTCAGGACCCGTCGGTGTGATGCCGAATGTGACGAGCTTGCCCTGTGCCGCCGCGCCGGCCGCTTCCGCAACCGAACGCCGGAAGGCGGCGGTGTCGGCGATCAGATGATCCGAGGGCTGCACGAACATGACCGCTTCAGGGTCTTCCGCCGCGAGCAGAAGCGCCGCCGCCGCGAGGGCGGGGCAGGTGTTGCGCGAACATGGTTCGAGGAGAATGCGCCAGGGGTCGATGCCAATTTCCAGAAGCTGATCGGCCAGATGAAAGCGATGATCCTCGCTACCGACGACAAGCGGCGCCGCGAAACAGGGATGATTGGCGGTGCGCGCCGCCGTCTCCTGAAGCATCGTGCGTTCAGAGAGCAGCGGCAACAATTGCTTTGGATAGGCGGCCCGCGACAGCGGCCAGAGACGCGTGCCGGCGCCGCCGCAAAGCAGGACCGGATAAATTTTCGGTTCACCCGCTTTCAGCGTGCTCGGGAAAGCTTTGGTGCATTTCTCGGCGACATTCATGTCGATGCCTCTCCTCGGCGCCTCGTTCAAAGTCCGGCTTTGGGACGCGCACTTCGGTGAATGTGTCGAACGCTTGCGGTTTCCGAGTGGCGGCGGTGCTTGCAGCCGTCGGCAAAAGCTGGACGCGATGGGGCGGCCATTCGAGTGACCAAACCGTGTCCTCGATCCGGTCGAAGGCGACAAAGAGGAGAGCAGCGGGGAAAAGCCGCGATCATCCGCGGCCTTTTCGCTTCGATGCGTGGTATGCGCCGCGCGTCTTCCGGAATTCCTCGCGTATCCGACCCCGTGTATCCGAAATGAGTCACCTCGTGGATGTTCTGATCACGGCCATGCAATTGCCACAACCTCGCCTCCGTTCATCGATAGTGTGTGAGAAGTCGTGATAGCGGCGCGAGCTTCCGATTGAGGAAGATCTGCATTTTGAGCGCGAGGAGTCACCATATGCGCGATGTCACCGATGGAGTGGAAGTCCACATCGAAGGCCTTCGGCGGTATGCTCTTGCACTGGTGGGCAATATGGCGGACGCGGATGATCTCGTTCAGGAAAGTCTGCGCCGCGCTCTTTCCCAAATCGAAAATCAGCGGAAGATCGAGGACTGGCGGGCCTATCTCTACGCCATATTGCACAATGTCTTCGTCAGTCAGGTTTCCCGGTTCGGAGCGCGAAGCCAGATTTCGCTCGACGACAATGCCGACAGGCTGTTTTGCTCCGCGCCGCAGCATGCCCAGATCGAATTTCAGGACCTCGGGCGCGAATTGCTGAAGCTTCCGGCCGATCAGAGGGAGGTGATCCTGCTCGTCGGACTGGAGGGTCTTTCCTACCGGGAGGTCGCGGATGCGCTCGATATTCCGCTCGGCACCGTGATGTCCCGTCTCAATCGGGGACGGGCGGCGCTGAGGCGGGCGATGTCCAGTGCACCCGCCATCTCCGGCGAAGAAGTTCCGCGCAGCAAGGCCGACATGGCGTGACCGCGGCCGGGCGGCGGCGGTTTCGGCCCGGTTCGGGCGACGCGGTGTTTACAAGGCTGTCATTGGCTACCATGATGCGCCGCCGATCCATGCCGCGGTCGGCATTGCCTGGTCGACCAGAAGGACTGCCCGTCTTTGCCCTCCCGCATCATGCTCAGAGATGTTTCGCGCGCCCCCGTCGCATTCGTCACCGGAATTACAGGTCAGGATGGCGGGTATCTCGCCGAATTGCTGCTTGAACGGGGATATGTCGTCCACGGCATGGCCCGCGACATTTCCCGGTTCGAGTGGAACCGCTTCGCGAAATTCGCCGGCGTCGACCAGCGTCTCGCCATTCACAGCGGCGACATCCGGGACACGGAGACGGTCGAAAATCTCCTTCGCGTCGTCAAGCCTGACGAGGTCTATAATCTGGCGGCGCAGAGCCACATCCAGACGAGCTTCGAGGACCCGGCCTACACGACCGACGTCAATGCGACGGGTGTCATGCGCATTCTGAACGCGGTCATCAAGATCGATCCGGAACGGCGCATCCGGTTCTATCAGGCGTCAAGTTCGGAAATGTTCGGCGATGCCGAGGATCATATCCAGGACGAGGGCACGTCGTTCCACCCGAGGAATCCCTACGCCGTCTCCAAGCATGCGGCATTCGAGGCGACGATCAATTTTCGCGAGACCTACGGCATCCATGCCTCGAACGGCATTCTGTTCAATCACGAAAGCCCGGTGCGCGGCGAGACCTTCGTGACGCGCAAGGTCACCCGTGCGGCCTCTGCGATCAAGCTTGGGCTGCAGG
>JAJXZC010000205.1 GCA_021780275.1 Pseudomonadota bacterium | reverse complement strand
ACACGGTCTAGTGCTCGGACAGCGCTGACGAAATCATCCTTCGTCTTCGCCGCCAACAATGCCGAGATCATGGCATCGACGGCCTTGTCCTTCACGCCGATGAAATTATAGCTGCCCTTGGCGTCCGCCGCCTCCGACCCCCAACGGAAACTCTGCTCGTTGCCGGGCGACAGCGAGCTCGTCCATTCGAAAAAGATCATGTCGTAATCATAGGCATCGAGCCGGCCTTGATACTGACTCGAGTCGACATTCCGCACACGAACGTCAATGCCGGAGCGGCGCGCCATATTCGCATAGACGAGGGCGAGGCGTTCGTCCGACGGCGTCGCCACCAGGATTTCGAAGCGGAGCGGCGCATGCGTCTTTGCATCGACCACCTGTCCCGCCGAGATCGTGTATCCCGCATCGCGCAACAGCGAGAGCGCCTTCACGCGATTGGCGCGGTTCAATCCATTCCCGTCGCCCACCGGCGCTTCATAGCCGCGGCTCATGATCTCCGGCGTCACGGCATCGGGAAACGGCGCGAGCAGGGCGCGCTCGCGCAGGCCCGCTGCGCGATGGAAAGACGATAGTTCCGAATTGTCGAAATAGCTCTGCGTGCGTCTATAGACGCCGTGATAGAGCGACTTGTTCACCCATTCGAAATCGAAGAGATAGGTGAGGGCGGTGCGCACGCGCCGGTCCGCAAAAACTGGCCGTCGGATATTGAAAACCAGCGCCTTCATGCCGGAGGGCATGCCGGTCTCGAAGGCGAGCTGGTGGACGCGCCCCTCACGCACCGCCGGAAAATCATATTCAGTGGCCCACCGGCCGGGGTCTTCCTCCGGCCGGGCATCGTATAGGCCGGCCTTGAAGGCTTCGAACGAGGCGTTGCTGTCGCGATAGTAGTCGTAGTCGACGCGCTCGATATTGTTGCGCCCTCGATTGACCGCCAGCCCTGCGCCCCAATAGTCCGGATTCAGACGATATGAAATACGGCTGCCGGGTTTCACTTCTTCGACGAGATAGGGGCCGCTGCCCACAGGCCGGTCGAGACTGGACTGATCGAAAGCGCGCTTTTCATAGACATGCTTCGGCAATATGGGCATGAGGCCGAGGATGAGCGGCATCTCCCGGTCCGCGCTCGTCTCGCCGGGATCGCGGCGGAAGTAAAATTTGACGGTTCGCTCGTCCGGCCGTTCGATACGCTCGACCTTGCCGTAATAGCTCTTGTAATTGGGACGGCCCTTGTCGCGCAGCGTCTCCAGCGAGAAGATCACGTCGTCTATCGTGACCGGCGTTCCATCAGAAAAGCGGGCCTCCTTGCGCAAGCGGAAGGCCACCCAACTCCGATCGGGCGCCGTATCTATGCTTTCCGCGAGAAGGCCATAAAGCGAGAAGGCTTCGTCGTAGCCCCGGGCCATCAGGCTCTCGAAGACAAATTCCCGGAGGCCGACGGCTGGCGTTCCGCGCACGATGAAGGGATTGAGGCTGTCGAAACTGCCGACTGCCCCGAAACGGATCGTCCCGCCCTTGGGAGCGTCAGGATTCACATAGCTGAACGCCTTGAAACCCGCGAGGTTGGCGGGCTCGCCATGCATGGCGATGGCAGGTTCCGGCTGCGCATAAAGGGCGAGCGGCCACAGCACCCCCAGGATCAACGCCGCTATCCCCGCCGCTCTGCGTCCCAACTCGCGGTTATCCTTTGCTGCTTGCCCATTCCTTGAGCACTTGCGATCGGTTCTCAGATGTTGAGATTACCGGTATTTAATGGCCCAATCAGGAAAGACTTCGCACTATCGAAGCCATGCCGGATATCTATAATCGCGCCGCGACTCGGACCGCGAGCCGGACAATACGGGCTGAATTTATAGCCTCAGAAAGGACGAACCTCATGTTTTTCCGTCGTGTGGCGCTCGGCGCCCTCATGATGGCGCTGATAGCGCCGCTGGCACCGGCCATAGCCGCAGACGCAACCCCGGCCGCGGCGGGCGACAATGCGGGCCCCAAGCCCGAAATCAAGCAGTACGGCAGCTGGGCGACGCGCTGCGACACCAACCCGAAGAACGCGAAGCAGAAGGAGTGTCACGCTTTCGTCGACGTCCGGATCGGCGAGGACGGCAAGCAGCGCGTGCTCTATCTCGGCGTCGGCTACATTCCGAAGAAGACCGATGGCAGCATGTTCATGTTCGCGATCACGCCGCTCGGCACGATTCTTCCCGCAGGGCTGGGCGTCGATATCGACAACAGCGGCAAGGCGAAATTCGGCGGACCCTTCATCTTCTGCGTGCCGCTCGGCTGCCAGGCGGAAATGCCGCTCAAGGCCGAAAATCTGAAGGCCCTGAAGAGCGCCAAGGAAATGGAAGTCGCCTTCAAGCATGCAGGCAAGGGCGACATCAAGGTGCCGGTGAAGCTCGACGGCTTCAGCGCCGCGATCGCCGCGCTGCCGAAGCAGAAGGGCTGAGATCAGTCTTCCCGCGTCGGGAAAAACACGCTGCGGAGCCAACCCCAAAGCGTGTTCTCCCGGAGCAGGTAGCGCATCAGCCTGTCCATATCTCGTTCGATGCGCTCGGGCTCTGCAAAGAGTTCCGAGCGTTTTCGTATCGGACGGTCGGGATCGAGCTGGCGGACGACGCGGGCGGGATTTCCCGCCGCGATGCAATTCGGCGGGATGTCCTTCGTAACCACCGATCCTGCGCCGATGATGCTGTTCTCGCCGATGGTCACGCCCTTGCCGACGATGACGCGAACGCCCAACCAGGCATTTTCCCCGATCACGATGGGCGCGTGCTTGTCGAGTTCGCGCGTCCGGTCATAGGTGTCGTGCCAGTCCGAATCCGAGATGTAGCAACCGCTCGCGATCATCGTGTTCGAGCCGATGGTGATGTTCTCCGACGCGACGATATGCGTGCCCGGACTGACCAACACGTAGTCGCCAAGCGTGATGCGCCCTTCGCGTCCATCCGTCGTCCAGGTGCAGAGCCGGATCATGTTGCCGACTGCGGCATTCAGGTGAACGCAGGTGCCGATGCGGATATTGCCGCCGAACACTTCGACGTTGCGCGGGCTGCTGACTGCGAGGCCGGGGCCCGCCTCGTCGAAGGCCGGCACGAGAAAATGCTCCGTCTGGAAACGGACCCAGGCGCCTTGCAGGCGACGAATGTAATAAGGCCGCCTCTCGCGCCGCAATGTCCGCACTCCCCGATTGCCGGGCCGACTGACCCTTCCGCCCGACGGATAGCATGAGCCGGGTCGCGGCTCATCCGAAATCGGCGCGGCAGAAATTTGCCTATTGAACGGTCTTTGCGCGAAGCGTGTAGACACCATCCCGCATGGGACCGAAAAGTTCCCTCACCTGAGGATGGCGAACGGGCTCGCCCGTCTCATCCGGCAGCAGATTCTGCTCGGACACATAGGCCACGTATTCCGTCTCCGCGTTCTCGGCGAGCAGGTGATAGAAGGGCTGGTCCTTGCGCGGGCGCATTTGCTCCGGGATCGAGAGCCACCATTCCTCGGTATTGTTGAAGGTGGGGTCCACGTCGTAGATGACGCCCCGGAAGGGAAAAAACTTGTGGCGAACGATCTGTCCGATCTGAAACTTCGCCTGCCGGTTGATCTCCATGCTTTCGTCCGCGCTCCACAAGTACAGTCAGGAAGAATAGCAGTTTGGCATGAGGGCCTGCAATTCACGGCAACCGATCAGCCTGACACCCGCGCTTTCGAGTTCACTGCGAATCCGACCGGAGCGAAGCAGCTCATAATCGCCGACGCGGGACCGCCAGTCGGGACAGATGGCGCGGAGTTCCGCCGTGTCGATGGCGGGGTGGAAGATCGCATAGGCGATTTGTCCCGGCTCGATGCGCCGTAGCAGATTGAGCGTATGCGCCGGCCGGTCTTCCGTCACGGAGAGGGAGAGCATCAGCATTCGGTCGAGCATGGGCACGCCACGAGCTTCGAGCCCGGTGACCACTTCCGACAGGGCGGCCGCGGTTTCCTCGTCATAGCCCCCCTTGCGCCACTGTTCGGCGCTCAGCCTGAGACCGAAGGGCATAGCACCCGCGTCGAGCGCCGCCGCCGTGAACGCGCCATAGAGGCGCGCGTTCAGCACCGAACCCATATGGGTATCGAGATGCGTCGGGCTGATACCGGCCTCGCGGGCGAGCTGGAGTTGCAGCCGCAGCTCGGCACCAACTGCGTCCGGCTTCGCATGGGCCGCGACCTCCGCCGAGCTGCGCGGAAAACAACGTTCGTCATCCATGAGGCCGCTCGCCGGATCGCGTGTTGAGACCGGACCCCAGCGATAACCGGACCAT
>JAJXZC010000829.1 GCA_021780275.1 Pseudomonadota bacterium | reverse complement strand
TCCTTCAGCACGCCAATGATCTGCTCCTGCATAAACCTCGATCGCCTCATCGTCCGTCTCCTGTTCGACGCACCCTAACTTCAAACCGAGGGCATTCCAGGGGGCAGGGTCAAGGCCCACTCCTTGGCCACCGCGGCGCCACTCGAGACGCTCGCCCCCAGACTTAAGGCGAGATATCGCTGCAACCCTCTGCATTTTGCCATTGCGGAAGCCGCTCAACGTCGATCCGCCCCTGGCCAGCCACCGACAAGAGAGACCGTCGCCTGGCACTCCGTGGCGCAAAGGCGCGCTTCACAAAAAAGCGCTTGCACGCCACGTTCGCGTACTTTACTTTTTTCCGTGAAGTCATGAAGTATGGACCCATGGAGGTTTCGCCCGTGCCGCATTCGACGAATATCGCTTCGAAATTCGCGGCGCGTCTCAATTCCTTTCGCGTCGGCGAACGCACCTATTGGCCGGAGCGCAACGGCAGGGCGACGACGCTGGACCTCGTCGGACGAGCCGCCAAGGTCACGGACCTCAACTGCGTCGATCTCAACTTCCCTGACCATCTGGAAGGTTTCGACGACAAGGAACTCATTAAGCGCATGGGCGACCTAGGTGTCACGCTCAATGGTTACGCAATGCGCTATTACGACGACGACGCTTATCGCCTCGGCGCCTTCACCCATCCTGATCCCAAGACCCGCCGCGCGGCGATCGACCTCACGAAACGCGGCGTTGACTCGCTGGCCGGCGTTGGCGGCAAGCTGATGACACTATGGATGGGTCAGGACGGGTTCGATTACTCGTTCCAGGCCGACTACCGGCGGCTTTGGGATCAGACGGTCGAGGCGATGCAGGAAGTCGCCGATCATAACCCTGAAGTCGATATCAGCATCGAATACAAGCCAAACGAGCCGCGCTCGTTTAGCCTGATGCCCAACGTCGCCTCGACGTTGCTGGCGATCCGCGACATCGGGCGGCCGAACCTCGGCGTAACGCTCGACTTCGCGCATGTCCTATTCGCCGACGAGATGCCGGCCTACGCAGCGGCACTCGTGTCCAAATATTCCCGACTGCTTGGCGTCCACCTGAACGACGGTTACGGCAAGCGCGACGATGGCCTGATGGTCGGCGCCGTCCATCCGATCCAGACGCTCGAACTTCTCTACGTGTTGAACGACACTGGCTACGATGGCGCGATCTATTTCGACACGTTCCCAGACACCGCCGGCATGGACCCGGTTGCCGAATGCGCCGGCAACATCGCAACCGTAAGCGCGCTGCGCAAGGCGGTGGCGAAACTCACGAACGACGCTGCGTTGCGCCGCGCCATCGCGGCGCAGGACGCGGTGACGGCCCAAGGAATCGTGCGGGCGGCTCTGTACGGATCGCAGGAATTCCATTGAGCCACCGGATGGCCAACAAAGACGTAAAGACAAGGAAACGCACAATGAAATCCAATTTTGTAAAGTCTCTTCTCATCGGCGGGTCGCTCGCGGCTCTTCTTGCTGTCGCAGCGCGCGCGGACGCGCTCGCGCCGCTCAACTCCGACTCCGAGCCCAACCGTATGGATTGGTCGCAGCTCGACGCGAAGTTCGGACCGCTGCCGAAGCCGGAGGCGGGCCTTAAGGTCGGCGCGGTCGCCAAGGCGCTCAGCAACGAATATTGGCGCAGTCTCGGTCAAGGGTATGCCAACGAAGGCAAGACCGAAGGCGTCACCGTTGACCTCCAGGCGGGCCAGGGCGAGCAGGACCAGCTCGGTCAACTCGCCATCGCCGAAAATATGCTGACGAAGGGCTACAAGATTCTGCTTGTTTCGCCGCAGACGGATGCCAACCTCCAACCTGCGGTTGAAGAGGCCGAGAAACTCGGCGTGCCCGTCATCAACGTGAATGACGCCGTCATTCCTGGTGCGAAGAACTACATCGGCAACGTGCAAAAAGACAACGGCGTGCGCGCCGCGCGCTGGTTTATCAAGAACCATCCCGACGGCGGCAAGGTCGCGGTGATCGAGGGTATGGCCGGCGTCTATGCGGCGGTTCAGCGCACGGCGGGCTTCAAGGAGACCATCGCCAAGGAAGGCCCAAAGTTCACCGTCGTTGCGAGCGTGCCCGGCAACTGGGATCGTCAAATTTCGTATGATGCAGCGACCAACATCATCCAGAAGAACCCCGACATTGTCGGCTTCTACTGCAACAACGACGGCATGGCGCTCGGCGTCGTCGAGGCGGTGAAAGCTGCTGGCAAGCTCAAGCAGGTCGCGGTGATCGGCACCGACGGCATCAGCGACGCCTACAAGTCGATCAAGGACGGCGAGTTGATGGCCACCGTGGATTCATTCCCCGTCCTGACCGGCGAAGTCGCCATGGAAGTGGCACTGCGTCTCCACGCCGGTCAGAAGCTTCCTCGCGTCGTCGCTACGCCGCAGGCGCTCGTGACCAAGGACAACATCGACCGCTACACGGGTGACGAAGCCAAGGTTCGCAAGAACCTGATGCAAGACGCCGCCGCAAACTGACGCCAGAGCCTCGCGAACGTCACCCGACGCCCGCGCATCCCGCGCCGGCCCCTCCTCCGGGGCCGGCGCTCTTCGGGACGCCCATGACCCTCGCACCGTCGCCCTCCGCAGCTCTGACCATGTCCGGGGTGAGCAAGGCCTTCCCCGGGGTCAAGGCGCTCGACAACGTGTCGCTGTGCGTCGGCCCGGGCGAAGTGCACGCCTTGCTCGGCGAGAACGGCGCCGGCAAGTCGACGTTGCTGAAAATTCTGTCCGGGGTCTATCGCGCCGACTCCGGTGAAGTGCGTCTTGGCGACGAGATCTTCACAGCGACATCACCCAAAGCCGCGCGGATCGCCGGCATCGCGATGATCCATCAGGAATTGCAGCAGGTACCGCGGCTCGACGTCGCACAGAACATGTTCCTCGGCGATCCCCTGACCCATTTCGGCGCGTTCACCGATCGTCGCCGGATGCGCGCCCGCGCCCGCGAGGCGCTCGCCTCCCTCGATCCCACCATCGACGTCGCCGCCCGCCTGGGTACGTTGCGCGTCGCGCAACGGCAGATTGTCGAGATCGCCAAGGCCTTGTTGGCGAAAGCGAGCGTCATCGCCATGGACGAGCCGACGTCGAGTCTTACGCCGCACGAATTCGACCGCCTCGCAGAAGTGATCGAGCAACTGCGCGCCCAGGGCGTCGCGATCATCTACGTCTCTCATAAGCTCGAAGAGGTCTATCGCGTCGCCTCCCGCGCCACGATCCTGCGCGACGGAAAGCTGATCGGCGCGGTCGATCTGGCGCAAGTAAAGGAACCGCATCTCGTTTCGATGATGGTCGGACGCGACCTGGAGACCCACCCACAGCGCAGCTTTTCGCGCGAGGACGTAGTGCTTGAAGCGCGTGGCCTGAGCCGCGACGAGGTTGTCAGAGGCGTCAACATATCGCTGCGGCGTGGCGAGGTTCTAGGCGTCGCCGGCCTCGTTGGCGCTGGACGGACGGAGATGGTGCGGCTGCTCGCCGGCGTCGATGCACCAACGTCGGGAGAAGTGTTCGTCCGGGGCAAGCTGCGCAGGTTCCGCTCTCCGCGCGAGGCCATCGGCGCGGGCATCGCCCTCCTGCCGGAGGAACGTAAGAAAGACGGCATACTGCCGCAGCGCTCGATCCTCTCCAATGTCACGCTGCCGCGACTGCCGCTTTTGACCCGGTTCGGCCTGTTGCGGCGGCGTCGGATGCGCGAGCAGGTGCAGACACTCGCGCGCAGCGTTCACCTGCGGCCGCCTGATATCGACCGCGCCATCCGCCTGTTCAGCGGCGGCAATCAGCAGAAGGCGATCATCTGCCGCTGGCTGATGGCGGAAGCCGACGTACTCATCTTCGACGAACCGACGCGCGGTATCGACGTCGGCGCCAAGTCGGAGATCTACCGGCTCATCGAGGGCCTGGCCGAACAGGGTCGCTCGATGATCGTCGTGTCGTCCGAGTTGCCGGAAATCCTGCGCGTCTCGGATCGCGTGCTCGTCATGCGCCGCGGAATCGCGGAAGGTGTGCTGCAGCGCGCCGAAGCCACGGAAGAAGCCATCATGCGTCTGGCGATCACAGGCGCCCAGAAACAGAGCCAATCGGCATGAACGACACAAGCCTTGCCTCCGGCGCCTCCCAGCGGCCGACGCTCCTGCGCCGCCTGGGTCTGCGCCTGACCGTTCGCGATATGGGCACGCTGATCGGGCTCGTCGTCATCTGTCTTGTGTTCGGCGTGCTTTCGGACGTGTTCTTCACCGAACGCAATCTGGTCAACATCCTGCACAACAGGCTGGT
>JAJXZC010000840.1 GCA_021780275.1 Pseudomonadota bacterium | reverse complement strand
TCCGCTCCATCCATGAGGAATACCTCCAGGCCGGCGCCGAAATCATTGAAACCAACACCTTTGGGGCGAATTCCTTCCGGCTCCGCCGCTACGGTCTCCAGGATAAAGTCGCTGAAATCAACACCGCCGGCGTCCGCATCGCCCGCGCCGCCGTCAACCAGCTCGCCGAAAAACAGGCCGGACACGCCTTCGTCGCCGGCTCCATCGGCCCTCTCGGCGTCCGGCTAGAACCCGTCGGCAAAGTCGGCCTCGACGAAGCCCGCGCCGCATTCGCCGAGCAGGTCAGCGGCCTCGTCGCCGGCGGTGCCGACCTCCTCATCATCGAGACCATCCCGGCCCTCAATGAGGCCGAACAGGCCCTCCTCGCCGTCCGCGAAATCGCCCCGGACATCCCCGTCATCGTCATGGTCACCGTCGACGAAGAGGCCCGCTGCCTCGACGGAACCACCCCCGAGATCGCCGCAAGAGCCGAAATAAATATCATTGTCCAACGCCAATCGCCGAGGCCGCCGATGACGGCTCCGATAGGGGTACCGAGCGCGGTGGAAGCGGCGAGGCCGGTGATGACGACCGATAATGCAAATCCACGCTTCTCCGGAGGAACGATCATCGCCGCCGCGCCGGTCGCGGTCGGCGCGAACATTGCCGCGCCTAGACCGGCAAGGATGCGCGTCGCAAGCGCGACGCCGAACGTCGGCGCCGCTGCCGTCGCCAGATTGGCAATCACGAAGACCACGAGACTCGAAAGCAGAAGAACCTTACGTGGAATATGCGCCGCGAGCGCCGCGACGATCGGCGCCATCACCGCGTAAGTCAGCGCGTAAATCGTCGTCAGCTGTCCTGCACTGGCGATCGAAATGTGAAAGGCGTGGGAGATCTGCGGCAGCACGCCGGCCGTTACGAAACTATCGGTTCCAAGCGCAAACATGCCCAGAGCCAAGACGAGCAAGCGACGATCCATCATAAACTCCCCAAAAATTTCGACCTGGCGCCCTCGCCATATCAGTTGCATAATGCAACTAAACATAATTAGTTGCGTCATGCAACTATTTTTGCTAGGGTCTGCTATGCAAAGAAAGAGCTTCTCCGGAATGAACTGTTCGATCGCGCGCGCTCTCGAAGAGGTCGGCGAATGGTGGTCGCTATTGATCGTGCGCGAGTGCACGCAGGGAGCGACTCGCTTCGACGAGTTCCAAAGCGAGCTTGGTATTGCGAGGAACATCCTCACCGCGCGGCTGACTCGGCTAACCGAACTCGGCATTCTGGAGCGGTTTGCACTCGAGGATCGCGCCAACACGGACGGCTACCGCCTGACCAAAAAGGGCGAGGAATTGTATCCGGTGTTGGTTGCGTTGTGGCAATGGGGAGATCGCTGGCTTGCCTCTTGCGGCAAGCCCCCGACCGCGCTCGTCGAGGACGCAACCGGCGCGCCGATCGAGCCGATTACGGTCCATGCGAAGGGCGGCGCGCCGCTTTCGTTCCGGGACATCCGCTTTGCGCCGGGGCCTGGAGCCTCAGCCAAGACTCGCCGGGTCATCGAAAACCGCAATCAAAAAGTTCTCGGCCACCCCTGAGACATCTCGTTTTGTCGCGCCTTCGCCGCATCATCTTTAAGGTGCTAGCTTGCGGCAATCATCCTGTGCTTTCGAGCTCACGCATCAATTCGCGTTCACTGGAGACGACAGATGTCACACTTCGTTTCTGTCGGTAATACGAAACGACAGTGTTTTCCCTGCCGCGGCAACCTATTCCTGCAGTGGCCTGTGCTGATGGCGACCGTCATTACGCTGCTGGTCTCTGTTACATGGCGCGCGGCCCGCTCAGAATCCGAACGAGCGACAGAGCCTGTGCTTGTTATCAATGGTGGCGCAAATGAGCAGCGCTTCACGGCCGCCCAACTTTTAACGAGGCCGGAGGTCGTGGAGTTGAGGACAACGGGCGACGTCTATAACCACACAATTGTCTATCGCGCGGTGCCATTTTTGGACCTCTTAGGCAACGACGTCGATCCGAAATTCGATACCGTCGAAATGGAGGCACGGGACGGCTTCGTCAGCCAGATTCCATTTGCACTGATCAAGCGCGGCGCAAACGGCGGAGCTGTCGCCTATATTGCTATCGAAGATCCTAGGCACCCCTGGCCACGACTGCCGCAGAAAGCGGAAACGGCCGGTCCGTTTTACCTGATCTGGAAGAATCCCGAGAAGTCTGCAATTTCAAGCGAGCAATGGCCTTATCAACTGAGCCGTTTGACCTTCGTCGAGAGCCCGGCTCATCGTTGGCCTCAGATCTCTGTGCCCGCGACGACACCAGCCGACGCTCCAGCACGACGCGGACAAGACGTTTTTGTTACACAATGCCTGCCATGTCATCGGATGAATGGCGGCGGCGCCAGTGATACCGGGCCGGACCTCGGACGTCCGATGTCTCCAACACAATATCTGACCGATGCGGGACTTCGCGCCATCATCCGAGATCCGAAGGCAGTCCGAACCTGGCCGGCTCAACAGATGATCGGCTTCAGCAAAAGCGCCATCTCGGACGCTGACCTCGACGCGCTCGTCGCCTATTTGCACGCCATGGCGATGGGCAGGTTTATTGCGAAACCGTGAACCCGCATTGCTTCTGTTCCATCGCGATTTGCTTCGTGATGCGGATGGCATTCTGTGCATAGGCTTCGGTTACGGAGCCGCTGTTCACGGCCTTGCCTTTCAGCGGGCTCACACCTGCGCAGAGGTGGAAGACATGCGGCGTCGCGGACTTCTTGGCGCCGTTTTCAGGCGCAATCCAATAGACGACATCCCGACCGGCGGGGTGCGCGGTATCCTTCGTCGCCGCGGCCACTGTGGCTGAGTCCGTGGCAATCTCCTTCGCCTGGGCGGCGACGTCGGGCGAACAGGCGGTAGTCGGCAGCCCTGTCTTAATTTGAGTCGCGCACGCGTTCATGTCCTGGGTGTACTGCTCAACCGACGGGGGTTGGTAGCTGACCCCGATCAGCGTCGCGAGCACGGCGAGCACAGCGCCGACGCCGCCGGCAATCTTCTTAGTCTGCGGATCCATGTTCTTGTCGGTCAAGATCAGGAAAAGCAGCGGGAGGAAGGCGATCAGCGTGATGATCGCGCCGAGCTGGTTTTGGAAGAAGAATCTGGCCGAATCGGATGCACGGGCCGGATCGTGCTTGTTGGCCGCCTTCCATAGCAAGTTGCCGGCGATTGCGAAGACCGCGATCCCGACCAGCATGCCGATCAGTAGCGGCATGTTCCCATGGTCGAACTTGTGCTGGTAGAACAAATAGATCCCAGCGACCTCGCCACCCATGGCGACGATCCAGCAGAGCACCGCGAAAAGGCGGAGGCGCATCGCGGAGGACTTCTGGCTCTGCGTTGCTTGCCAATCCTTGGTAACGTCTGCAGCCGGCTTGTTGTCGGTCATGACCAGGTCTCTCGAGATCGACACGCTTGCGAGGGGCGGTAAATCGAAAGGCTAACCCGCTCGGCGCAGCGTCATCGAACGAACGTCCTCATCGCCTGCCTTGGCGACGCGCAAAATGCGAGCGCCACGGAAGATCATGTCCTGTTTATGGTATTGCGCAGGAATTGATCCGTCCATACCCACGAGCCTGGCGCCGATGCGGCGATCGTTCATCTTCCGCCCGAACTTGACGCTGCCTTCTTGCGCGCTTCCTGACGATTCGACAGAGATGGCGGTTCGATAAGCCATCGCGCGCCTTGTAAATTTCGCTAAAGGCCGCCCGGCTCAGCCAAGATCGGCCGGTGAAGAGTTCGAACTGCAGATCGCGAAATGTGCACTGAACGATTTCACGTCGCGCTCAGTCGACCGCCGGCGCTTCGCGCCGGCACCAACCAACATCTCGGCCAGCTTCGCGTCGCGCAGAGCTTCGGCTTAGCGATCACGTGTATCGGTCGCATGTGGCGTCGGCATCCCGCATGAGCGAAGATGCTACGCCCCGGCTGTCGGGCCGCGCCGCAGCCCGAAAAGACTAGGTAGTGCGGTGAACGTGATTGCCCGACCGTGCTTACTATGGGCTCACCGATGCAAATTCGCTGATAAGCTTTTGATTTTGCTGGCGCACCCGACAAGATTCGAACTTGTGACCTCTGCCTTCGGAGGGCGACGGATCGCTATTTTCCTATCTTCGCGCATTTACGCTGGAGCGCGATAAACTTAGATAAATCAACATATTGCTTGCATTTTTTGTCGCTCCAAGCTACGCTGATCCCCGATGAAAATGCCTCCGATTTGCTCCCGCGTGGTTGCAATGTGGTTGCACCAAGGAGG
>JAJXZC010000485.1 GCA_021780275.1 Pseudomonadota bacterium | reverse complement strand
CTTGGCGTAGCGGCTGAGATCCCGGCCGACGCGGTGCGGAGCCGCCGTCCAGTGGACGTTATGCCGATATCGGCATAATGCAGAGCGTTTTTAGCTTGGCGGCGCGACGCAGAGGGGCTGCGGGTGGCTCACCGCGGGTGGGTTCGCGACGGTAAGCTAAAAACGTGTTGGACTAAGCCGCCCCCACGCCGTCACAGCTATGGGCGTTGAATGGGGCGCTATCGCCGTGAGGGGCCGGAAGGGCAGTCTGATAGCTTGGCAAACAGGCGCCGGAGGGGGCGAAAACGTCGTCGATGCCGTGTTTGGGAGCAGCGTTACGAGGCCTGGCGTCACGATGGTGGTCTGCGGGAGGCAGAGCGACAAAACCATCCCCGTGGCTTGATCGCACCAAGCAGATCGATCCTATACCGAAGCGGTGAAAGCGCGTTCCCATTATGAGGTGTCCCGGATCGGCGGCTTCGTCGTGGCGCCGGTGATTGTTTCGATCACGATCATCCGCCCGTGGCGGCAGACCGGACATTGCGTGAGAGAGTGGCCATTGAGTTCCTCGCAGCGGAGGCGGTAGTCCTGCTCCGGTTGGTGTTGCGCCGTCTCCGGAACCGCCGCCGCCATGCCGAGAAGTTCGCGGCAACGCGCGAGCTTTTGTGCGCGATGGCGATTGCCGAGGAACCCATAGTAGCGGATGCGATGAAAGCCTTCGGGCAGGACGTGCAACAGGAAGCGGCGGATGAACTCGTCGGCGGCGACGGTCATGACCTTCTGCCGATTGTGGTGGCGATAGTCTTTCCAGTTGAAGCTGACCTTGCCGTCCTCGATGTCGCACAGGCGATTATTGGAGATGGCGACGCGGTGCGTATAGCGTCCGACGTAGTCGAGAACCTGCTCGGGTCCGGCAAAGGGCGGCTTGGCAAAGACGATCCACTCGGCTCGCCGCAACGGAGCCAGGTAGCGCCGAAAGGCGGCAGGCTCCCGCAAAGGCTCCAAGGACGAGAAGAACATCAGCTTCCCGGCATCGAAGGCCTTCTGCAAATATTCCAGGAAAAGGCGACGAAAGAGACGGGAAAGCACCCGGACGGGAAGGAAAAATCCTGGGCGGCAGGAGACCCAGCGAGTCCCGTCAGGGGAAAGGCCGCCGCCGGTGACGACGCAGTGCAAATGGGGGTGCAGTCCCAGCGTCTGCCCCCAGGTATGGAGCACGGCGAAGAAGCCAATCTCGGCGCCCAAATGCTTGGGATCGGCGGCGATGGTTTGCAGGGTCTCGGCCGCCGCGCGGAAGAGAATGCCGTAGACCGTCGCCTTGTTTTGATGGGCGATGACGGCAATCTCTTCCGGCAGCGTCACAACGACGTGAAAATATTGCGTCGAAAGAAGCTCGGCGCGGCGGTCGTCGAGCCACTGGGCGCGGGTCAAGGATTGGCATTTGGGGCAATGCCGATTTCGGCAACTGCAATAAGAGATGCGCTGATGGCCGCATTGATCGCACTGCTCGACGTGGCCGCCAAGCGCGGCGGTCCGACAGAGTTCGATCGCGGACATGGCGCGTCGCTGCGCCGTGCTCAGCGACGCGCCATGCTGGGCGCGATAGGCGTCGCCGTAGCGGCGGAACACGTCCGCCACTTCCAGGCCCGACCGGGCCACCGCAGCCGGCTCAGAAATATTGACGCGCGGCGGGCGGCAAGGCGGCAGGCGTCGGACGCGACAACAACTCCAGCGGGCTTTCCGTGGCGCAGACCTTGCTCGTGGCGATCCGCAAATACTGGGCTGTGGTCGCCAAGCTGCGGTGGCCAAGCAACAGTTGGATCGTGCGAACGTCGGTCCCAGCCTCAAGCAGATGGACCGCAAAGGCATGCCGCAGGCTATGCGGCGTGACGGGCTTGGACAGTCCGGAGAGACGGTGCGCCTTCTGGCAGGCGTCTCCAACCGCATGCCTGGTGATCGGTTCGCCAGGATGATCCCCCGGGAAGAGCCAATCCCTGGGCCGCGCCGTCCGCCAGTAGTTGCGCAGCAGCGCCAGCAGCGCGGGCGAGAGCATCACGTAACGGTCCTTCTGCCCTTTGCCCTGCTCGACGCGAATGACCATTCTCTGGCTGTCGATTGCCGTCGGTTTCAGATGAACCGCTTCCGAGATGCGCAGGCCTGCGGCGTAGCAGGTGGTCAGGATTGCGCGGTGCTTGAGGCTTTCCACGAAGCCGAGGAATTGCTGGACTTCCTCGGGACTGAGGACAACAGGCAACGTCTGAGGCTTCTTAGGAAGTGGGAGGACGTCCTTGAAAGTCCACTCCTTTTTGAGCGTCACCCCATACAGGAAGCGAAGCGCCGCGACGGCGATGTGTATCGAGCCGGGCGCCAGCTTTTTATCGCCGGTCAGATAGACTTGGTAGGCGCGAATCTCCTCTTCGCCCAATTCAGCCGGGGATCTGCCGAAGTGGCGAGCAAAGCACGACACTTGCAGAAGGTACGACGTTTGCGTGTTCAGCGCGAGGTTACGCAGTTGCATGTCTTCAACCATGCGTTGTCGAAGGACACTCATAGGAGGCTCCTCTGTCAGAAGGAAAGGCTGCAAGCAGCCCATTCCATTCTGATGCAGATCGGAACCTCACTGGAAGGCACGACCGGGGCTGGGCGGCCACCCCAAGGAGCCCCCGCCGCCTCTCACTGTCGCCGCCGCACGACTCCCGCGGAGCGGGTTAGTCCAATGGACGTTATGCCGATATCGGCATAACGTCCACTGGACGGCGGCTCCGCACCGCGTCGGCCGGGATCTCAGCCGCTACGCCAAGGATAAGAGCGAGCGGGCGCGCGAGGAACTGATCGCCGAACTCGGCAGCTGTTTCCTCTGCGCCGATCTCGGCGTCGCGCCCGAGCTTGAGCCGCGAGAGGACCACGCGAGCTATCTCGCCTCATGGCTCAAGGTCCTCGCTGACGACAAGCGGGCGATATTCCAGGCGGCAGCGCATGCGCAACGAGCGGTCGCGTTTCTGCATGGGCTTCAGCCGCGCGTCGTCGAACCACTGCAAGCCGCCTGATGATCAATACCGCGATACCAATTCTACCGCTCTGACCCGCGGTCCGTACCCGCGCTTGCGCTTGTGGCGCAGCAGGTCGAGGAACAGGTGGACCGCATCGGCCTCGCGTTCGAAGGTATGGCTCATGACCTGTCCGCGCGAGCCGATCCGGCCCCATCGGCGCGTCAATTGAACGTCACCAAATAGGTTTGGACGTATCGAAAGGACATAGTAGCGCGCCATGTTTCGCGTCGGGTCGCGCCGTTCGATGTAGAGCTCGTAGGGCTGCGCGATCATGCCGTCAGAGTCGCGCGCGCGTGGTCGCTCGTCCAATGAAAGTTTGGAATCGATTGAGCGAGATCGATTCGGCTGTCGATGGTCGTGTCCCCGATATAAGCAGAGGTCGGCAGATTCGCCTGGGCACAAATAACTTGGTTATAAGGCCAGGCCCCGCTGGAGATCGTCATGTTCGAAGGCGCTGGCCATGCGGTTGATTTCCGCCGATCGAGCGCCGACCGCTTTGGCGACGCTGCGCCAAGTCGCGGTGACTGACGCAACTTCCTTGATGACGGTGCGCGCTTGCGGCAGCGGGAGAGCGAAGAACTCTGACGCAGCCTCCAGGAGATCGACGGAGCAGGTGGCCTCGTCGAGCCCGATGTTCGTCGTGAGCACCCGCGCCTTCAAATCGGTTGGAACGGGGTTGAGATCGTAGGCCGGCGAGAGCGACCATCCAGAGTTTCCTAGCCACAGGAAGCCGTGATTGCGCAGATGATCATCCACGTTCGAGATCAGGACGTTGAAGACCACGCGCCGATAGAGGGCGTGGGCGTCGGCTTTTCCCCGTGCGCCGTGCTGTGCGAGGGCGTCGACGATCTCCGGATAGCTGCCGCGCTCGCCATCCTTGGCTCCCATCATCGCCATCGCCGACAGGAACGGGATGCGGGTTGCGCCAATGCGGTCGAAGCGCCGTGAGAGCATCACCGTCTTGCCGCCGACGTCGATCAATTCGTGTTCCGGTGTGGCTATATCGGCGTGTCCGGCAAGCCGCAGCGCGACTTCTTCCCAGGTTTCGATGCTGTATTCGTCCGTTTCCTTCGGAAACTTAGCGATCGAGAGCCGACCGTGTTGGTCGATAACCGACGCCTTTGGCCGCGCGCCGCCGAGGGAGGAGCCGGGGGCAAAGATGATCCGGAGATCTGTCAAATCGCGTCCAAACGTGACCCCTTTTCGCGTCCAATAACGACCCCGTGGCGGCGTGAGGAATGGCTTGGTTTGGGCTGTGCGGTAGTGTGATGAG
>JAJXZC010000681.1 GCA_021780275.1 Pseudomonadota bacterium | reverse complement strand
TGACTGGGAGGGAACAAAATGATCGATCTCTATACGGCCTCGACGCCGAATGGCTGGAAAGCCTCGATTGCGCTCGAGGAATTGGCCCTGCCTTATGAAGTCCACCCGATCAATCTGTCCAGGAACGAGCAGAAGGAAGACTGGTTTCTGAAGATCTGTCCGAACGGGCGCATCCCGGCCATTGTCGATCGCGACGCGGATAACTTCGCGGTCTTCGAATCGGGCGCAATCCTTATTTATCTTGCCGAAAAAACCGGCAGGCTGATGCCTGCCGATGCGAAGGGCCGGTCGCTGGTCATTCAGTGGCTGATGTTCCAGATGGGCGGCATCGGGCCGATGATGGGGCAGGCCAACGTCTTCTTTCGCTATTTCCCCGAAAAGATTCCGGCCGCCATCGACCGTTACCAGAACGAGTCAAAGCGTCTGTTCTCCGTGCTCGACGGACGCCTGCAGGATCATGAATATCTCGCGGGCGATTATTCAATCGCCGATATTGCCAACTGGTCCTGGGTGCGTACGCATAAATGGTCTGGTGTCGAGATTGACGACCTGCCGCATCTGAGCCGCTGGATCGAGGCGATCGCCGCGCGTCCGGCCGCGCAGAAGGGCATCGCGATCCCGGTTGATCTGAAGTCGCTACAGGAAGGCGACGGCACGGAAGCGAAAAAATTCGCCGAGGAAGCACTCAAGATGGTGCAGCGCTGAAGCGCATGCAGCAAAGATTGCCGAGCATGGACCGGATGTGCAGACTGCCGGTCCATGTTCGGGAAGATGAGGGCGGCGCCTATGCAGGAAGGGAAGGGGCCTCAGGGGCTTTCGGAGGCTGAAGCCGCCGCGAGGCTCAAGGCGGAGGGGCCCAATCTCCTGCCACAGCCCAACAAGCGGACCATGCTCCGCATCGCCTTCGATGTGGTGCGCGAGCCGATGTTCGGCCTGCTGCTCGGGGCAGGTGCCATCTACATGATCCTTGGCGATCATGAAGAGGCGCTCATCCTCCTCGGCTTCGCCACTCTTTCCATATCCATCGCGGTCATTCAGGAAACGCGCAGCGAGCGCGTGATCGAAGCCTTGCGCGATCTCACCAGCCCGCGTGCGCTCGTCATCCGCGACGGCCACGCCAAACGCATAGCCGGGCGCGATGTGGTGCGCGGCGATGTTGTCATGCTGGCGGAAGGCGACCGCGTGCCGGCGGATATGCGAATGATTTCGGCCAGCGAGCTGCTCGTCGACGAGTCGCTGCTCACGGGCGAGTCGGCGCCCGTGCGCAAGATCGCGTCGAGCGGCGACGTTGCGACCGTTCGTCCCGGCGGCGAGGATCTGCCCTTCGTCTTTTCCGGCACGCTTCTCGTGCATGGCCAGGGGATTGGCGAAGTCGTCGCGACCGGCCCCTTGAGCGAGATCGGCAAGATCGGTACGGCACTCGGCGGCATCGAGAGCGAGGAGCCGCCGCTTCGCGCCCAGACGGGCGCGCTGGTGCGCGGCTTCGCGCTCATCGGTGGTCTGCTCGCGTCCGCTGTCGTCGTTCTCTATGCGCTGACGCGGCATGACTGGCTCGGCGGGCTTCTCGCGGGCATCGCCATCAGCATGTCGATGCTGCCGGAGGAAATTCCGCTCGTCCTCACCGTCTTCATGGTGATGGGCTCGTGGCGCATCTCGCGCGCCCGTGTGCTGACGCGCCGCGCCGCAGCCATCGAAACGCTTGGAGCGACGACGGTTCTCTGCACCGACAAGACGGGTACGCTGACCCAGAACCGCATGACGGTGGCCGAACTGCGCGTCGGCGATTTCGTCTATCACATGGACGGCGAAGAAGTGCCTGCGCCATTGAAGCGGCTTCTCGATCTTGGCGTACTCGCCAGTGCGCAGGAACCCTTCGATCCGATGGAAAAAGCATTCCACGCTCTGGCGACGCCGGATGGCGACTGGACGCTCGAACAAGGGTTCGGCCTTTCCTCGGAACTTCTTGCGGTCACGCAAATCTGGAAGGCGCCGGACAGGCCCGGCTACATCGTCGCCGCCAAGGGCGCGCCGGAAGCGATCGCGACGCTCTGCAAATTGCCGGAAGAAGAAGTCGCCGCGATCCGCCGCTCCGTCGACGACATGGCGGAGAAAGGAATGCGCGTTCTGGGACTTGCGGAAGGCGAACATGACGGGCCTATGCCGTCCACGCCCTTCGACCTTTCGATGCGCTTTGCGGGTCTTGTCGGCCTCGCAGATCCGCTGCGTCCTGAAGCGAAGCAGGCTGTGCGCGAGTGTCGTGCGGCGGGCATTCGCGTCGCCATGATCACGGGCGACTATCCGGCGACGGCCCGCAGCATCGCCGGGGAGGCTGGGCTCGATGTCGGCGATGTGCTGACGGGCGCCGAGATCGATCGACTCGACGACAAGGCACTGGGCGAGCATGTGCGTCATGCGACCGTCTTCGCGCGCATCCTGCCCGAGCAGAAGCTCCGCATCGTGCAAGCCTTCAAGGCGAACAATGAAATCGTTGCCATGACGGGCGACGGCGTGAACGACGCGCCTGCGCTCAAGGCCGCGCATATCGGCATCGCCATGGGCGGACGCGGCACGGATGTGGCGCGCGAGGCGGCGGCGATCGTGCTGCTCGACGACGATTTCGCCTCGATGGTGAAGACGGTGCGTCTCGGCCGACGCATCTATGACAATCTGCGCAAGGCCATGGGCTATATCCTTGCCGTCCATGTTCCCATCGCGGGCGTCGCCATTGTGCCGCTGCTTTTCGGCGGGCCGCTCATCCTCACGCCGATCCACATCGCCTTCCTAGAAATGGTCATCGATCCGGTCTGTTCCGTCGTCTTCGAGGCCGAGGAGGAAGAACCCAATGTGATGCGCCGCAAGCCCCGCGACCGGATGAGCCCGCTCTTCTCCGGCGGGCTCATCGTCTGGAGCCTTGTTCAGGGATTCCTCGCGCTCGCGGTCATCATCGCCGGTTATGCGCTTGCCATGAGCCGGGGCATGAGCGAGCCGGAGGTGCGGGCCATCACTTTCGTCACACTGGTCCTCACCAATATCTCGCTCATCTTCGCCAACCGCTCCTTCAGCACATCGCTTCTGGACGCTCTGAGGGCCCGCAACACGGCGCTCTGGCTGGAGATAGCGGGGGTGAGCGCGGTCCTCGCGGTCATTCTCTTCTGGCCGCCTGCCCGGCAACTCTTCCGCTTCGGTCCGCTTCATGCCGACGATCTGGCTTTGGCGGCCCTTGGCGGCCTCGCCACGCTCATCGCTCTCGAGTTACTCAAGCCCTTCTGGCGCGGGCGGCTGACGGCCTGAAACCCGCCCCGTGCGGCCGTTTCGCGGGCCTTGACAAGCTGGGTTCTCAGTTTTAAATAATAATCGTTCGCAAAAATGGGGGGCAAAGGAGCTTTTGTCATGCGCGCCGCCAGAAAAGCCGTTGCCTTCTCGGTCGTCCACTTCTTCGTCGGGCTGGCCGTTGCCTATTCGCTGACCGGTCAGGCCGCCATCGCGGCGAGCGTCGCCCTGGTCGAGCCAGCGGTGAACGCGCTCATCCATTTCTTCTATGAGAGCTGGCACGACGGGCACAGCGGCGCCATGCACACGGCCTGACGGCCCTATTTCCAGGCCCAGACGGGCTGTTCGAAATGGGCAACGCGGGTCGCCCGTCCGCCGAGTGCCACTTCCCGGAATTGGTAGAGCATGGCCGCGGTCGGAGCATGCACATGGCTTTCGCCGAGGAGAAGCCGGATCACCGGCCGCTCGCTTTCGGGAATGGTGAGGAAGACGGGCGAGTCCGGCCGTTCGAGTTCGGCGAGACGGAAATGGTGGATAGATTCAACCTCGCCCGGATTGGGCTTCATCGCTTCAGTGTCTTTCGCCCACACGACGATCGGCGTGATGACATAGCCTGATCGCGTCGGATAATCGTCGAGTGCGCCGAGCACGGAATCTTTCCCTACACTGAGCGATATTTCCTCATCGAGTTCGCGAAGCGCCGCTTCAATCGCAGTCTCGCCTGCGTCGATCCGTCCGCCGGGCAGGGCCCATTGTCCCGCATGCGCGTTGAGGCGCGGCGCGCGCCGTGTCAGCAGAAAGCTTGCGCCCTTGTCATGCGGCGCGATGGCGATGACGACCGCGGCGCGTTTAAGGCCGCCCCCTTCATGTGCCTTGCGCTCGAAAGCTGAAAGCCGAGCGGCGATTTTCTCGCGAAGTGCTTCTTCGAAAATATGTGTCATGTCCCTTTCTAGCACGCGCTCGCGGGGCTGAATGCTGTTTAATATATGGGCAATCAATGTCATGAAAATGTGCGTCCGCGGCGTCATATGGTGAAGCGCTGATTAG
>JAJXZC010000440.1 GCA_021780275.1 Pseudomonadota bacterium | reverse complement strand
GTCAATGTCTATTACGAGGCGATAGCTGTCATCGTGACGCTGATTCTGCTCGGACGCTTTCTAGAGGCACGCGCGCGGGGAAAAACGTCCGAAGCCATCCAGCGATTGGTCGGACTACGGGCGCGCACCGCGCGAGTCAGACGCGACGATCATGTACGCGAGATTGCCATTGACGATGTCGTACCGGGCGACGTTGTCGAGGTACGTCCAGGAGAGCGCCTTCCCGTAGACGGCGAGGTGGTCGAAGGCGGTAGCTATATTGACGAATCCATGGTCACCGGCGAACCAATTCCTGTCGCGAAGGCCCCGGGCGACACTGTCATCGGCGGTACGATCAACCAGAAAGGCGCTTTTACGCTTCGCGCCACTGCCGTCGGAGGGGCGACGGTACTTTCGCAGATCATCCGGATGGTGGAGGAGGCTCAGGGATCAAAGCTTCCGATTCAGGCTTTGGTTGACAAGGTAACGATGTGGTTTGTACCGGCGGTGATGGCCGTGTCCGTGCTGACCTTCATTCTCTGGCTTGCCTTTGGACCGGAGCCAGCATTTCCCTTTGCAATTGTGAATGCCGTCGCGGTCCTCATCATTGCTTGCCCTTGCGCGATGGGTCTTGCGACGCCGACCTCAATCATGGTCGGCACCGGCCGCGGAGCCGAGATCGGCGTTCTGTTCCGCAGGGGAGCGGCGCTTCAGCTCCTCAGGGGTGCGAAGGTCATCGCCGTTGACAAGACAGGGACGCTGACCGAAGGGCGGCCGACGCTCACTGATCTAGCGGTCGCCGGAGGCTTCGATCGTATAAGTGTGCTTGCGCGAATCGCTGCGGTCGAAGCGAAATCGGAGCATCCGGTGGCCCAGGCGATTGTCAAGGCCGCTCGAGATGCTGGCGCTGCATTCCCTCGAGTCGCGGGGTTTGAATCTCTGACGGGTCTCGGTGTCCGTGCGGACGTGGAGGGCGAGCGTGTCGAAATCGGAGCGGATCGCTACATGCGCGAACTCGGGCTAGACGTGGATGTCTTCGGCGAGGCCGCCGAGCGGTTGGCCGCGGAAGGTAAAACCCCGCTCTATGCCGCCGTCGAGGGGCAGGTTGCAGCTATGATCGCGGTCGCCGATCCACTCAAGCCGACGACCCCGGAGGCTATCACGACGCTCCGCGCGCTCGGTCTCAAGGTTGTTATGATCACCGGAGACAGTCGTCGGACTGCCGCAGCGATCGCACGAAAGATCGGAATCGATGAAGTCGTGGCAGAGGTCTTGCCTAACGAGAAGGTCGAGGCGCTGCGGCGGCTTAAAAACGAGCACGGCTGTTTGGCCTTTGTCGGCGACGGTATCAACGACGCTCCAGCTCTAGCAGAGGCCGATGTGGGCCTTGCAATCGGCACCGGAACCGATATCGCTATCGAGACCGCGGACGTGGTACTTATGTCGGGCAGCCTTCGCGGCGTACCCAATGCCATCGCATTGTCGAGAGCGACGATTCGGAATATTCGGCAGAACTTGTTCTGGGCATTCGCTTACAACACCCTGCTGATCCCGGTTGCAGCGGGCATCTTATATCCGTTGTGGGGCATTTTGCTTTCGCCTATTTTGGCAGCGAGCGCGATGGCCTTCTCAAGTGTCTTCGTTCTTGGCAATTCGCTTCGGCTTCGCCACTTCGCGCTGGCGAGGAGAGAGACTGCCTGATTGAATCGAGCACAGTGGCGTAGAGGAGTGCGCTATGAACATCGGCGAAGCCGCACGCGCTTCAGGCGTGAGCGCCAAGATGATTCGCTATTACGAGCAGACAGGGCTGATTCCGCCCGCGGCTAGGACGGCGGCCGGATATCGCAGCTATTCCGAAGAGAACGTACATGTTTTGCGATTTATCCGCCGAGCCCGCGACCTCGGCTTTTCGATTGCCAAGATCGCGAACCTTCTGCGGCTCTGGCAAGACAGGAATCGTCACAGCGCCAAAGTCAAGCGCATCGCAGAGGCTCATATCGCGGAGCTGCGCAGAAAGATCGAAGAAATGGAGCAAATAGCGGCCACGCTTGAGCATCTGGCGGCGTCTTGTTCGGGCGATAATCGGCCAGAATGCCCAATCCTGGCTGATCTGGAGACGCCGCGCGCCGGGCCCGCACGCACCAAATGGAAGCGCTCGCGCGGCTTGGTCGGCGCTATTCTCAGTTGAGCGGCTGAACTCAACGCGGCAGACGTAAAGCGCCGTTCTATGGATTGAGATCGCGCCGGCGGTCTCAATCCATGATTCAATTGCCTCAAGCCGTGGTCTGAACCGCAGCGGCCGACACATGCGCGCGCTCCATTGCCGGGCCGCGCGTCAGCTTTCCAAGCCCAGCATGGACGAGGGCCGCAAAGACGGCGCCAGCGATTGGAGCGCAGGCATAAAGCCACGCGTGGCTGAAGGTGCCGGTCGCGATCATCGGCCCGAGAGCGCGGGCCGGGTTAAAGGCTGCACCGGTTAGCGGGCCACCCATGAGAATATTTAAGACGAGCGTCATCCCGATGGCGAGCGGGGCGAGGTGGCCGGTTCGCCCGGCGAGGGCGGTGGAAAGGACGGCGGTGACAAGGAAGAAGGCGAGCAGAGCCTCAAGCACGAAGCCCGCGGCAGGCGTCACTGTGATCAAGGTCGATCCGATCGCGATCCCCTTGGCCAGTGTCGGAACGCCGAGTCCAGTGGCGGCACCGCCGAGGACAAAGCGAAGCAGCTCGGCTCCGATGATGCCGCCGACAAGCTGTGCCGCGATATAGGCGGCCGCCTCACCCAGTCTCATAGCGCCGGCCGCAAGCACACCTACGGTGACGGCGGGATTGACGTGCCCTCCAGAGATCGGTCCGTAAGCGCTGGCAAAAACGAAAACGACGAGACCGTGGGCGAGCGCGACCCCCACCAATCCCGCGGGGCCCGCGCCTCCAATTAAGGCGCCAGCCCCTGCGCCAATAAAGACGAGCGTAAACGTGCCGATGAATTCAGCGAGCAGCTTCGCTGGGAGCATTTGTGACATGAAGAATCCCTCACTGACGTGGATTACGGTGCTGAATGCACCGCGCCCCGGGATTTGGGTGAGGGATGGCGTCAACTCTTATTCGATATTGCGCCAATCGATTCTGTCTTGTCCGAAAATTGATCGAGATCGCTAACAATGCTGCCCGTTAGAACTGTGGGCATCTCACTGAAAGTTGTTCGGCAAATCGTATTGCAGAGCTTCGAAAGCGATTTCGCGCGACCATCTTCGTTGAGCGAGCGATGGCGCCGAAAGTGCCTGGCTGACTCTACGAAGACACGTCGGCACTGCAAATCGCTCGTCAGTTTATAACGGAGATCAAGCGATGGCCGAGCTGCCGGCGCAGGTAAACGTCTCACCCGCCGATTCAGCCAAGCGCCGGTGGGCATCTTGGCACAGCCTTTCGGCGGAAATCGTGCAATACACCAGCGGCAAGCCTTTCGAGTATCATTACCGGGCTCCCACGCATCTGTTCATCGCCTGCGATCGCGCGATCCGCATAGCAGGTGAGACGAAAATAGAGGGACTGCCTCCGTCACGCCTTCACGATTTCAGCCGCCGCATGTGCTTCATCCCGGCAGGACGGAATTTTTCCGGTTCTTTCACGCCGCGGGTACTCCCGCGCGTTGCTTATTTTTACCTTCCGCCGGCCGCGCTGATGATCGATCCGGAACTCGAACCGGATATGCTCGGCTTTGAACCGCATCTTTTCTTCGAGAATTCAGGCCTTTGGACCACCGTCGCCAAGCTCGCCGCTCTCATCGAACGCCCGGAGAGCGGGACCCGGCTCTATGTCGAGACGCTGAGCACCACTTTGGCGATCGAACTGCTTCAACTCCAGCGCGGCGCAATCAGTGGCGCACCTCACCTGCGCGGCGGCCTCAGCGGCTGGCAGAAACGGGTTGCATGCCAATACATCGAGGACAATCTTGCGCTGGACATATCGCTCGCCGAACTCGCGCACCTCGCGCATTTGAGCCCGGCCTATTTCAGCCGCGCCTTCAGGCGGAGTTTCGGGGTTCCGCCGTATCGGTATCAGCAGGAGAGGCGCATCGCGCGCGCGAAGACGCTTCTTGCCGATCTGAAGCGGCCGATGCTCGAAATCGCGCTGGCCTGCGGCTTTGGCTACGCAAGCAATTTCACGGCGACGTTCCGCAGAGTCACGGGGACGACGCCGACGCAATTCCGCCATAGCCTGGAATGATTTTCGCGCAAGCACTATCCGTTCCCCGGGTCGCTCCTGGCCGCATTGCAGAGCCAGATTATGAGGCGGTTCCTTTCAATCGAATAGATTGCTTGTCATTCTCCTATTGACGCAAAACTGGCAAT
>JAJXZC010000131.1 GCA_021780275.1 Pseudomonadota bacterium | reverse complement strand
CCTACGACAACCCCGGCACGAACTCGGACGGTCTGTCGACCTCGGACGCATTCGACGGTTTCAATGGCGCTCTTGATCGCTACGACTGGAAGGTCATCGATAAGACGCCGAAGATCATCGCGGCGAACGACTACAAGGCCGAAAGCACGCCTTACAAGGATTTCATCAAGCCGTTGCATCTCAATCAGGATGACATCCGCTATGAAGTTCATCGTACGTGGAACTTCGAAGCCAAGCTTCGTCCGAACACGCGTCACGTCTATGCGCGCCGCGTCTACCACAACGACGAAGACGCCTGGCAGATCGCCTCGGCTGAACTCTATGACGGTCGTGGCCAGCTCTGGCGCGTCCAGGAGCTCCAGCAGCTTCAGCGCTACAACGTGCCGCTCTGCGGTTCGGGTGCGGAAATCGTCTACGACCTGCAGGCCGGTCGTTATCTGGCCCTCGCCATGCAGAACGAAGAGCCGCCGGTCAACTACTTCGCCGACGAACTCGAAAAGAGCCGTTATACGCCGAACTCGATTCGTCAGCTTGGCGTGCGCTAAAAAAGCGTTTAATGTCTAGAGGCCGGGCCTTGGGAAACCGAGGCCCGGCCTTCTTTCTGCCTGAAGGAGGGTTTGCCCCCACGAATATTCAGGTATAAAGGCCCGAAATTTGAACGAAACCCGCCAAAAGAGCCGGGAAAAAGAGAGCGATGCGACCGTTTGCCTGGGAATACAGGACAGGGGCGCCGCTTGTAACGAAGAGCGCAGGGAGCCTCGGTCACAAATGTTGTCTTATTTCAAGAGTTCATCACTCATGGGCAAAGTCCTGACGGCGTCTGCCGGCATGTTTGCCCTTGTTGCAGTTTCGCTCGCCGGCGTCGCCGCCGTGACGCCCGCTGCTGCCGCCGATGATGCGGCGGCTGCCGATCAGTCGAAGCTCGAATATGCCACCCCGTCCAAACTGTCGGCTCACGACCTTCTGCTCGACAGCACGATGGCCGGCAATCGCATGATCGCCGTTGGCCAGTTCGGTCACGTCGTCTATTCGGATGACGGCGGCAAGACCTGGATCCAGGCCAAGACGGTGCCGACGCAGGTAACGCTCACCACGGTTTATTTCGTGACGGACAAGGTCGGCTTTGCCGGTGGCCATGACGGTACGGTTATCCGTACCGACGACGGCGGCAATACCTGGACGCTCGTTTATCACAATATCGAGAGCCAATCGCCGATCATGTCGATCTATTTCACCGACGAAGAGCATGGCCTTGCCGTGGGCGCCTTCTCTTTCGTTGTTGAAACACATGATGGTGGCAAGACGTGGAAGCAGCGTACGCTGGTTGCGGGCAGCACGGATGACTCTCATCTGAACGCGATCTATGCGACCAAGGACGGCACCATCATCGTCGCCGCCGAATTCGGCAAGACCTTCCGTTCGACGGACAAGGGTGAAACCTTCACTGAAGTCGACACGGGCTATGAAGGTTCCTTCTGGGGCGGCATGGCGCTCAAGGACGGCACGGCGCTCGTCTATGGCATGCGCGGCAATGTCTATCGCTCCTCCGATGACGGCCTGACCTGGTCGAAGATCGACAGCGGCACGGACAAGTCCATCGGTGGTGGCTGGGAGCTCGCTAACGGCACGGTCGTGCTGGTCGGCCTGCAGGGCTATGTCGGTTACAGCACGGACGATGCGAAGACCTTCACGGAAGTCACGCGCGCTGACCGTCTGGGTTATGTCTCGGTTCTGCCTGCGGCTGACAATCAGATCGCGATCTTCGGTGAGCCCGGCGTGAAGCTGCAGCCCGATGACGCCGCCAAGGCGCTTGATGCTGTCGGCTTCAAGTTCAGCTCGGGTAGCTGATTGCTATCGGCTTGAACATCAAGTCTCACGGAAACCCCGGCCTTTGCGCCGGGGTTTTCTTTTGACTGTTCCTCCAATCTTTCTGGCTCATGGCCTTTTCTTCGCTGACGCCTCGGGTCACAATCAGCCTCAAACAAAAATAATCCGGGAGGGGCGCGGGTCGCTGCTGATGCGGTACTGGCGCAGATGGATCGCATGACAGACAGGCAAGGATCAGAATTTCCCGATCCGATTGCAGCGGCGGACGAACTCGCACTCGCCGTTGCGCCGCGCGTCGACGAGATCGAAGCAAACCGATTTCTGCCGCAGGACATTGCCGATCATGCGGCGAGTCTTGGTTTGCACAGGCTTTTCATTCCTGCGGCCTATGGTGGTCTTGAAGCCAATCCCATGACGCTTGTCGATGTCGCCGAGCGTATCGCGCGGGTCGATGGTTCGACCGCCTGGTGCGTCTTCATCGGCGCGACATCGGGCATGACGGCCGCCTTCGTCGATGAGGCGGAAGCGAGAGCCGCCTTCGGTGATCCCATGTCGATTGCGGCGGGTGTCTTTGCGCCGCGCGGCAAGGCGCAACATGCCGAAGAGAACGGCGTTGCGGGCTATCGCGTCAGCGGGCGCTGGCAATGGGGCTCGGGCTCACGCAATGCATGCACCATCATGGGCGGCGCGATGATCCTCGGCGAAGACGGCAAGCCGGAAATGAGCCCGGAAGGCGTGCCGCAAAATCGCATGATGATTTTCAATGCCGATCAGGTGCAACTGCATGACACCTGGCGCGTCTCCGGCCTCTGCGGCACCGGCAGCACGGACTTCGAAGTGAGTAATGTCTTCGTGCCTGCGACGCGAGCGCCAAGCCTCATTTCAGACAAGCCTTTGCAGCGGCCGCTCTATTGTTTCCCGACCTTCGGGCTTCTCGGTATCGGCATATCCGCCGTAGCGCTTGGTCTTGCGCGCGGATCTATCGATGCGTTGATCGAGCTTGCGGGCGGCAAGACACCGCAAGGCTCGACGAAGCCTCTGGCCCTGCGTCCCAAGGCGCAATTCGATGTGTCGGAAGCGGAAGCCCTCACGCGTTCGGCGCGCGCCTATCTCGTCGAAACAATCGAAGCGGCATGGGACGCCGCCTCGAGTGACGGCAGGATCACCGTCGCGCATCGTCGCGACATTCGTCTGGCGACAACCCATGCCGTCAAAGCGGCGACAAAAGCCGTCGATCTCATGTATACGCTTGGCGGCGGCACTTCGGTCTACAAGAGTTCTCCGCTTCAGCGTCACTTCCGCGACGTGCATGTCGCCACCCAGCACATGATGGTGTCGGATGCGACCTATGAATTGACGGGGCGTCTGTTTCTGGACGTCCCCACCAATACCGCAATGCTTTAAAGGCAGGTAAGACAAATGGGAGAGTTCACGCGCATCGAGCGTCAGGGACGCGTCGCGATTGTGCATTTCGATCGCGGCGACAAGCTCAATGCCCTGTCGGTTGCCGCCATGCGAGAACTGACCGAAGTGGCGCGATCCTTCGAAGATGATATCGAAACCAGCGCCATCGTTCTCACCGGCACGACAAAGTTCTTTTCCGCAGGCGCCGATCTTGCGGACCCGGAACTCGCTGCCCGTAAGGACAAGGGATTGCTCGCGCGTCGCCATGCGCTGAAGGTCGGTCCCGACATGTGCGATGCCTGGGAGCGGCTGGAACAGGTGACGATCTGCGCAGTCGAGGGCTTTTGCGTCGGCGGCGGGTCGGCGCTTGCCGCTTCTTGCGACATCCGCGTGGCGGGCAAGAGCGCGCATTTTCGTCTGCCGGAAGTTCCGCTCGGCATGAACATGAGCTGGCATTCCAATCCGCGCCTCGTCAATCTGATGGGACCGGCGCGTGCCAAGCTTTTCATCATTCTCGGCGAAAAGCTTTTTGCGCCCGAAGCGCTCGAATGGGGCCTCGTCGAATATGTCGTCGATGATGGTTCGGCGCTCGTTGAAGCGCGCGCTCTTGCTCAGAAGTTCGCCGATCTGCCGCCGGTTGCCGTGCGCATGTCGAAACAGTCGATCGATATGGCGGCAAAGGCGCTCAACCCCGCCGTGACATTCATGGACCGCGACCAGTTTGCGCTTGCGGCCACTTCAAAAGATCAGCAGGAGGCCGTCAGCGCCTTCCTCGAGAAACGAAAACCCAACTTTACAGGAGAATGATATGGGACGCGTAAGCGGCAAGATGTGCTTTGTGACGGGCGGTGCGCAGGGTCTGGGCGAAGCTTCGGGAATGATGCTCGCCAGGGAAGGCGCCAAGGTCACTCTGGCCGATATCAATGTGGCAGGCGCGAAAGCCGTTGCCGAAAAGATCAACGCCAAATATCCCGGTCAGGCCTTCGCCGTCGAACTTGATGTGACGAGCGAAGAACAGTGGAAGGATGCACTTGCCGATGCCAACAAGGCGATGGGCGGCATCAACGTGCTCTTCAACAATGCCGGCATCGGCGGCGGC
>JAJXZC010000540.1 GCA_021780275.1 Pseudomonadota bacterium | reverse complement strand
TGTCGGACGAGGCGCGCGTTGCGCTCAATATGTATTGACCGGACTTGAAGGCTCTGTTGCCCACATCCATCTGAAGCCCGAGGTGAAAGACATGGCGAGAGAACGTCCCAAGGCGATCAGGCTGACCGACAGGGCCGCGGAGCATCTTCGCGCGATCATGGAGAGGTCGGACGGGCGCTATGTGGGCCTGCGTGTCGGCGTCAAGAATGGCGGCTGCGCCGGCATGGAATACACCATGGAATATGCCGGGGAGGTGAAGCCGCTCGACGAGGTCGTCGAGGACAAGGGCATTACCATCCTGATCGAACCCAAGGCGATCCTCTTTCTGCTTGGCACCGAGATGGATTACGAAGTGGATAAATTCTCGTCGGGCTTCAGGTTCAACAATCCCAATGTGACGGATGCCTGCGGTTGCGGCGAGAGCGTCACGATCGAGCCCGCGCGTCTCTGAGCGCGCCGCTATCATGGCCGTCAGCCCCGAATACAAGGAATTCATCGCCGAACAGCTCGAACGGCTGGGGCGTGTGCGCATGCGCGGCATGTTCGGCGGCGCGGGCGTCTATCTCGACGATCTGATGTTCGGCCTGATTTTCGAGGAGACGCTCTACCTGAAAGCCGATGATCGCAACCGCGCGGATTTCGAAGCGGAAGGCATGGGCCCGTTCACCTTCGAGATGAACGATGGAACGACGGGACAGCTTCATTACTGGGAAGTGCCAGAGCGGCTTTACGACGATCCCGATGAACTGGCGCGATGGGCGCGGAAGTCGCTCGATGTCATGATGTCGGTGAGGTCGGAAAAGGCGGCCCGGGCGGCGCGCGCCGCCGAGCGCAAGAAGAAGGCCGCCGCGAAGAAAAAGGCGGCGCCCGCCGGGACGCCGCCTTCGAAGAAAAAGCCGCCGAAGCGCGCTGCTCGATCGCGCCAGCGAGGATTGGCTACTCGCCCTTGAACTCGGCCGGCCGCTTTTCGAGGAAGGCGCGCACACCCTCTTTGAAATCGCTTGAATTGCCGGCCGTGCGCTGCAACTGCCTCTCGAGATTGAGCTGTTCCTCGTAGCTGTTGTCGGTGCTTTCCCAATAGAGCTGGCGGATCATGCCGAGTGCGAGCGTCGGGCCATTGGCAAGATCGAGGGCGAGCTTCTTTGTTTCGCCGGCGAGTTTCTCGTCGTCGACGACGCGGTTGACGAGGCCCCATTGCAGCGCTGTTTCGGCCGGCAACTTTTCTCCGAGGAGTGAAAGTCCCATTGCGCGGGCCTTGCCGACGAGGCGCGGCAGGATCCATGTCGAGCCGCCGTCCGGTACGAGGCCGACGCGGCGGAACGCCTGCAGGAAGTAGGACGAACGCGCGCAGATCACGAGGTCGCCCATCAACGCGAAGCTCATGCCGACGCCGGCCGCCGGTCCGTTGACCGAGGTGATGAAGGGCATCTTCAGGTTGCGCAGGCGGCGCAGGAACGGGTGATAGAGCGTTTCAAGCGCCGAGCCGGCATCGGCGCGTCCGCCGTTGTTGTCGGCGTGGCCCTGCAGATTGGCGCCGGTGCAGAAGCTCCGGCCTTCACCTGTCATCACGAGGCAGCGCAAGCCGTTTCCCGGATCCTCGACCTGATCCATCGCCTGCATGAGGCCACCCAGCATTTGCGGCGATAAGGCGTTCATGATTTCCGGGTGATTGAGCGTCAGTGTGCCCACCGGGCCGTCGATGTCGAGTCTTGCGCGCTCGAAGTCCATGTTCTTTTCCCTCTGTCTTCTATTTCAGGCTTTGAATTCGGGTTCGCGTTTCTGGAGGAAGGCGGTCACGCCTTCGGCGAAATCGGGACGGTCGCCCAGCGCGCCCTGCACCTCGCGTTCGTCGTCGAGCTGTTCGGCGAAGGTGCGGTGCTCGGCAATGTCGATCGCCTTCCCGATCTCGGCGAAAGCGTTTGTCGGGCCGGCGGCAAGCTTTCGCGCGACGCCCATCACCTCGTCCATCTGCGCATCATCATCGATGCATTTCCAGATCGTGCCCCATTCGGCCGATTGAGCGTCAGAAGGGCGATGCCCTCGCGCGTCTCAAGCGTGATGGTGTTGCGTGTCGTCATGTCGGCGCCTCGTCCCGCTAGCGGCTTTTCTGTCGCGGGCGAGCATAGACGCCGTCAACGCGTGACGGAAGAAGGGGGATCGGGCAGGTTTGCAGAGTCTGGTGGCAGAATAGTTCAGCCGGGACTTCCGCTGCGTCAGCTTGCCTTGGCGGCGACCGCGTCGCCGGTTTCGCTGATGACGCGATTGCGCCCGCCGCGCTTGGCCGCATAGAGGCAGGCATCCGCGCGTTCGATCAGCGAGGCGGACTTGTCGCCCGGATGATAGGTCGCGACACCGAGCGACATGGTCACGCGGCCGAGGGTTTCGCCGGTCGAGCGCTTGACGAGTTCGCGCGCCTGGACCGCCTCGCGAACGACGTTTGCGATGCGCTCGGCTTCGGCGGTCGTGATGCCGGGGAGAATGATCGCGAATTCCTCGCCGCCGTAGCGGGCGACGGTGTCGTCTTCGCGGCGATCGGCCTTGAGGCAGCTTGCGACCAGGCGAAGCACCTGATCGCCCGTCCTGTGGCCCCATGTATCGTTGAACTGCTTGAAGTGGTCGATGTCGCCGATGATGAGGCAAAGGGGCGTCTTTTCCTTCGCCGCCCTGGAAATTTCCCGCGCCAGCGATTCATCGAAGGCCTTGCGATTGGAGACGCCGGTCAGGCCATCGGTGCGCGCTTCGCTGCGCGCCTTGTTGAGATTGCTCTGGAGCGTGTTGAGCTCGCTCTTGGTGTCCTGCAGCCGCTGCTCGAGTTCCTGGCTCCGGCTTTCCATCTTGCGTGTCGCCGTCACGATCGCCTCCACCACGCGGCGGACATCGGTGGGCGTCGATTTGTGGGAAAGTCCGGCGCTTGCCTCGCGAACCGAGGAGCCGAGTTCGCTCGAGTCGCCCGCCGTCGCTTCGACCAATTTCAGGATCTTGTCGACTTCGCTGCTCAACTTGTCGCCGGCGTCGATCGTCGCCTTCGCAAGCGAGTGGTGGCTCGCGAAGCGCTGCTGAAGATCGCTCAGCGTCTCCCGGTCGAGCGGCTTTTTCTGCTTGAGGCGGCTGTCGATTTCCTCGGTGAGCTCGCTCGACACGCCGGAAGCATAGCGGAACCAGATTTCGTAGTTCTCGGGCAAGGGGGCAATGCCATGCCGCGCCATCAGTCCGAGCGCCCTGGTGCTCCATTCCGTGGTGATCGCGACGTCGTCTGTGTAAGTCAATGGAATGCCCTCACTGTCCCACTCCCCGGGTGGCCGGCGGGGTGGTTGACCTCTCATGGACCGAAACTAGGCGATCTTCCTTACGCGCTGGTAAATCGAGCCCGGAAAACGCCCCTTTTTGGCATGGTTGACGTAGCGTCAGTGGGGAGGTGAAGATTGTGGAAAAGACCGGTCCTTCCGGGCCCGGGTCATGTATATTTTTCCGGAACCGAAGCCGCAGGCCCCCCGCACGAGCCCGGCAAGACAAGGCACGAACTGGAGGAAGACGAAATGAGCTTGGCCGAGTCGAATGTGAACGAGGCGGATACGGGCGCGATCTCTGCCTCGATCCGCAACATCCTCGATCGCCAGAAGGCGGCGCATATAAAGGATGGTCCGCTCAGTGCCGAAAAGCGCATCGACTGGATCGACCGGGCGATCGCGCTGCTGGTCGACAATCAGAAGGAAATCGCGGAGGCGCTCGCCTCCGATTTCGGACATCGCAGCCATGAACAGACCCTGCTCACCGACGTCATGGGCTCGATCGGGCCCTTGAAGCATGCCAAAAAGCATCTCCGCGAGTGGATGAAGCCGGAAAAGCGCAAGGTCCAGTTTCCGCTGGGCCTGCTCGGTGCGAAAGCGCGGGTTGAATATCAGCCGCTGGGTGTCATCGGCATCATCAGTCCATGGAATTTCCCGATCAATCTCACATGGACGCCGCTCGCCGGCGTCTTCGCGGCGGGCAACCGCTCCATGATCAAGCCGTCGGAATTCACACCGGCGACCTCGGAGCTGATGGCGCGGATGATCCGTTCCGCCTATGACGAAACGGAAGTCGCTGTCATCACCGGCGGGCCCGCGGTCGGTCAGGCCTTTTCAAGCCAGCCGTTCGATCATCTCCTTTTCACCGGCGCGACGTCGATCGCCTATCACGTCATGCGGGCGGCGGCGGAAAACCTCGTGCCGCTGACCCTCGAGCTTGGCGGCAAGTCGCCGGTCATCGTTTCGAAGTCGGCGAAGATGGACGATGCGGCGGCCAAGATCATGACCGGCAAGACGCTCAATGCCGGCCAGATCTGTCTGGCCCC
>JAJXZC010000262.1 GCA_021780275.1 Pseudomonadota bacterium | reverse complement strand
TCGACTACCTGGCGCAGGCCTATTGGCACAATTTCCGTTACCGTTTCGGCGAGATGGTTGGCATCGACCGCGAGCGCAAGCTCGTCCAGATGGCGCCGACCTATGACGAGGAAAACCGGCTGATCACGCCGGCGCGCTCCATCCCCTACGACACGCTCGTTGTCGCCATCGGCAGCATCACCAATGACTTCGGCACGCCGGGCGTTGCCGAATATGCCGTGCCGCTGGAGACGGCCGAGCAGGCCAAGCGTTTCAATCGCCGCCTCATCAACGCCTGCCTGCGGGCACATACCCAGCCGGAACCGATTCGCCCCGGTCAGCTTCATGTCGCCATCGTCGGTGCCGGCGCGACCGGGACCGAGCTTGCCGCCGAATTATACCGCACGGTGCGCGAAGTGGTCGCCTTCGGCATGGACCGCATCGATCCGGCCGTCGATGTCCGCATCGTCCTGCTCGAAGCCGGGCCGCGCATCCTGCCGGCGCTGCCCGAGCCGATTTCGCATGCGACGATGGAGACGCTGAAAGAGCTCGGCGTCGAGGTGCGCACCAATGCGCGGGTTTCGGCGGTGCAGGCGGACGGCATTCATCTGGCGAACGGCGAGTTCATCCCGTCGGAGCTCGTCGTCTGGGCGGCGGGCGTCAAGGCACCCGATGTCCTGCGCAATATCGGCGGCCTCGAGACCAATAAGATCAACCAGCTTGTCGTGAAGCAGACGCTGCAGACGACGCGCGATCCGAACATTTTCGCGATGGGCGATTGCGCTGCCTGTCCGCTCGACGATAAGGGCGCAACAGTGCCGCCGCGCGCGCAAGCGGCGCACCAGGAGGCGAGCCATCTCTATAAACAGATCCAAAACCAGATCGAGGGCAAGCCGCTCGAGCCTTATCATTACCGCGATTTCGGCTCGCTGGTGTCGCTCGGCAGATATACGACGATTGGCAATCTGATGGGCTTTATCATCGGCCGCAATTTCCGCGTCGAGGGCTGGTTCGCGCGGCTGATGTATCGGTCGCTCTACAAGATGCACGAATATGCGCTGCACGGCGGCCGCCGCGTGATTCTCAGCATTCTGGCGCGCGGCCTGTCGCACCGCGCCGAGCCGGAGGTCAAGCTGCACTAGAGCATCGGACCGAAAAGTGCGAAGCGGTTTTCGGACCCATCCGATGCGACGCAAAAGACGCGAGCAAGATCGGACCGAAAAGTGCGAAGCGGTTTTCGGACCCATCCGATGCGATGCAAAAGACGGGAGCAAGATCGGACCGAAAAGTGCGAAGCGGTTTTCGGATCCATCCGATGCGATGAGATTTAAGAGCGCCAGCGGAAAATCGCGGGCGCTTTTTTGTTCGCTCGGCTTTGTTTATTCCGCGGCGACGGCGCCGGCTTGATTGTCGCCGGTGTCGCAGCTCATCGGCGCCGGCGCCAGATGCGCCGATGGCTCGGGGTCGGGGGCGCCGGCGGCTTCGAGGACCGCGGCGCGCCATTCCTTCTTGATCGGCAGCAGCGGCGGCATGGGCGCGACGGGCGGATCGGCCGTCACCGGCGCAATCGAATCGATATGATCGGTCTTCGCCGCCTTGCGCATGAAGGCGTTATAGACCGTCCATTGCGCCTTATGGCGCTTGTCCCAGGGGAAGCGGCGGGCCATCGACGACAGGGCATAGAAATTCTCGTAGGCCCGCGCGTGGCCGACGCGCAGCTCGTCCGGCTGCATCTGCGCCGGCGTGTAGGTGACGTGACCCTGATCGTACATCGTCCAGTCATAGGAGAAGATGCGATTGGCCTTGCGCAGCTCATACCAGGTCAGCGTGCCCGGATAGGGCGTCAGCACCGAATAGGCGCAGGCGTCATAATCGGCCTCGATGTTGAACTTCACCGTATCGTCGAAGACGTTGAGGTCGTCGCCGTCGAAACCGAACATGAACAGGCCGAAGACCATGATGCCGTAGGAATGCACCTTCTCGACCAGCTTGGCGAACTGGTCCGGCCGGTTGACGTGCTTATGAACGCTCGTCAGGGTCGAGCGTGAGATCGATTCAAAGCCGATGCTGAGAAGGGTGCAGCCGCTTTCCGCGGCGAGTTCCAGCATGGAATCGTCCTGCGCCAGCTTCGAGGTGACGCCGGCCTGCCATTGGAAACCGCGTCCCTTCATCGCTCGCATCACTTCCTTCGGCCGCTCCGGCGTCCCGAAGAAGTCGGCATCATTGATGGAGATGATGCGTTCGCCGCAATTCTCCATCTCGCGGATCACTTCATCGACCGGCCGGTAACGGAATTTCAGGCCGTTCATCAGCGGCTCGGCGCAGAAGGTGCAGCCCTGATGACAGCCGCGCGAGGTCTGGACGAAGGTGCGGTTGACGTAGCGGTTCTTTTTCAGAAGGTCGTAGCGTGGCATGGGCACGTTGACCATCGGATGCAGGCCGCTCGAGCGATAGGTGCCGCGCATTTCGCCGTTCTTCAGATCGTCGAGCAATTTGTCGATGACGAGCTCGACCTCACCGATGACGACGGCATCGCAATGCTGCAGCGCCTCTTTCGGCATGAAGCTCGGATGCACGCCCCCCATGACCACGGGGACGCCTTTGGCGCGGAACTTGTCGGCGATCTCATAGCCGCGGTTGACATAGCTCGTCATGGCCGAAATGCCGACGAGATCGCATTCGATGTCGAAGTCGATCGTCTCGATGTTTTCGTCGGTCAGGATCACCTCATATTGATCGCGCGGGATGCAGGCCGCAACGGCCAGCAGGCCGGCGAGAGGCGAATAGAGGGCGCGATTGAAATAGATCGGACGCGTTGTGAGGGAATCTGTCTTCGGATTGATGAGGTGAATGACGCGTGAGCGCAAGTGGCCCTCCCCGGCTCTCGACTGAATCGAAACGCAAGCCTAACACGAAGTGCGTGTTTTGCCTGTCAAATTGATCTAGGTCAACGTTCGCGCTGCGGCATGACATTTGCCCTACCAAAGGCTTGGCTTCAGCCGAACGCCTATCCCAAGCCACACAATCCCTCTATGATCGGAACCGTGGCCGCATCGGCTGGGTCGCGGCTTATTGGCAAAAGATATTTTTGAGGCGGCGCGAGAGAGGCGCTCAATTCGGTCTTCGCGCGGCCAAGGACGCGGGAGGTTGAAATGAATAGCAGAGCATTCTTCGTTGTCAGCGCCGCCGCCGCCATTCTTTTCGCGCTTGGGTTCCTCGTCATCCCCCGCGCTGTGGCGCGCCTTTACGGCGTCGTTGCGGACCAGGAAGCGATCCTGGCGTTTCGCTATTTCGGCGTGGCGTTGCTTGGCGTCGGCCTCATTTTCTGGTTCGCCAAGGATGTGCAGGATCAAGATGCGCGCAATGCGATCCTCACCGGCGCCGGCATCGCCAACCAGATCGGCTTGGTCGTTTCGCTTTGGGGGACGGCCTCGGGCATCATGAACGCGCTTGGCTGGACGGTCGCCCTGCTTTATCTCGCGCTGGGCGCGGGCTGCTTCTATTTTCGCGGTGGCGACCGCGTCCTGACCTGGGATTCAATCCCCTCGATCAGGCGGACGATATCAAAGTAATATCATATGCTTATGCAAAGCCTCGCAGTGCGTTGGCGCTGCGAGGCGAGGTCGGTCTGATCAGGCAAATATTATTGCGGCATTACTTTTAGAATTTGCTGGTGCAGATAATCGGGAAGCTCATCCACCGGCATCATGACATACATTTTGCCGTTCATTCTGACGATATGCGCATGCATCGTCGTACCGTCCTTCATGACAAGGTCGGCCATCGTAATCATTTCAACGGTTTCTTGAACATTGACGGCTTTCGCGCCGCTGGCAATAAGAAGTCCTGTGACGATAGCGACGATAGTTGCTCTAACACGCATCTTCGCACTCCTTCTGTTCCCCAAAACGCGGGGCAGAGGAGGCTAACTTTCTTCGGCGCCGCACGCAAACGCGCAGAGGGGGCCGCGCCAGACCGACCGCGGCCCAGGAGACGGATCAGTATTGGGCGGCCAGTGGCGGCGGCGCCAAGTCGAATTTATAGCTGAGGCCGGCCTCAACACGATTGTCTGTTTCATGCACATGTCGGTGAGAAATCCCAGCGTGGAACTGATCAGCTGGAAGTCGTAACGGCCATAATGCGGATAGCGATATTCGGCGCGCACCGACCAATTGTTGCCGATTGCCTATCCAAGACCGCCGCGCCCGCGTCGCCCACTGGCGACGCCTTGGTCGAGCCTTTCGCAGGCGGGGGCCTCGATCTGAACACGCTCACAGAAAGCTGACGGACCAAACGCGGCCACGATCCTTGACGCCGAGCAGATTTGTAACATACAAAGTTACATGAGTCGTGGCGG
>JAJXZC010000254.1 GCA_021780275.1 Pseudomonadota bacterium | reverse complement strand
CCTGGCGCGACGGCGTGCTCGCGGGCATCGACCTCATCCCGGTCGGCCTCGGCCTCGGCGAGCGCGCGCACCGGCGCGGCCGGCCGAGGCTCGCGACGGGCGAGGAGGCGGCGCGCATCCTCGACCGCTTCGCGGAGCTGTCGAAACCCTTCGGCGCCACCATCGAGCGCCACGGCGATACCGCGCGCGTGCGCCTCGGATGAGGTTCGCCGAGCGCGCCGGCACGCGCCTGGCCTATGCGCTGGATGCCGGACGCGAGCCCACCATCGTCTTCCTGCCGGGCCTGCGCTCCGACATGCGCGGTGCCAAGGCGCTCGCCCTGCGCGAGGCCGCCGCGGCGTGGGGGCAGTCGATGCTGCGGCTCGACTATTCCGGCCACGGCGCCTCGGGGGGGCGTTTCGAGGGCGGATGCATCGGCGACTGGGCGGCGGATGCGCTCGCGGTGATCGAGGCGGCGACGCCGGGACCGCTGGTCCTGGTCGGCTCCTCCATGGGCGGGTGGATCGGGCTGTTGCTGGCGCGGCGGCTCTCGCACCGCGTCGCGGGTTTCGTCGGCGTCGCGCCGGCGCCCGATTTCACCGAGACGATGATCCGCCCGGCGCTCACCCACGCGCAGCGCCATGCGCTGGAGCGCGACGGGCGCTTCGAGGTGCCGAATGCCTATGGCGATCCGCTGCCCATCACGAGGCGGCTGCTCGAGGACGGGGCGAACAACCTGGTGCTCGACGCGCCCGTTCCGCTCGCCTGTCCGGTGCGGGTGCTGCAGGGGCAGCGCGACCCCGACGTGCCGTGGCGCACCGCGCTCACGCTCGCCGAGCGGATCGAGGGCCCGGACGTGCAGGTGGTGCTGATCAAGGACGGCGATCACCGTCTGTCTCGCCCCGCGGACCTGCGCCTGCTCGTCGACATCGTCGCCGCGATCCTGCCTGTCGGATAAAAGTTCGTTGGTTCTTTCTTACAAGAAGGCGACGTGATACTTCCCATACCCAGCCGCTAGGGGTAGATAAGGGGGGCGCGTCGTGAGCGCGCTGCCCCGGGATTTTCTGCGGGTATGGTGGGGGGGGCGCTTTCGCCTCCAGCCGATATGGAATGGGCCAAGCCGCAGTACACACGCAATCAGGTCGATAGAGCGGGAACCGTCATCATCAAGCCACTGCCGGTCGATTGGACAACTCCTGAGTGGAGAGAGGCTTTTGCCGCTTATCGCCATGCTGTTGAGGTCGTAAATAATTGGCGATCTGCGCACAGTTATCCGCTGAATTGCTTCCAGACGAACCTTAGAACGCGCGCACGCAAAACGTCACAGCAACCTCTCGTAAGTCAGAGACTTAAGAGGTTTGAGTCGATACATAACAAGCTGTCGAGAAAACAAACCGAGACGATGCAGCTATCTCAAATGCAGGACATCGGAGGATGCCGTGCGGTTCTCCCTTCCTGCCGTGAAGTATATGAGCTTGCCGAATCATATCGGAGCAGTACTAGGAAATTCGCCCAAGATTTAGTTGGAGACGGGAAGGATTATATAGCAACTCCCAAGCCAGATGGCTATAGGAGCCTTCATCTTATATATCGTTGGATAGGACCCAACAATAATAAATCGTGGGACAAGCTGCGAATTGAAATACAAATTCGCTCGCTAAATCAACATGCATGGGCCACTGCATTAGAAACGGTTGATATTCTTACCAAACAGGCATTGAAGGCGAACCAGGGCGATGAAGAGTGGAAGAGATTTTTCCTGCTGATGTCTTCAGTTATCGCAATAGGAGAAAAATGTCCGCTTGTCCCCGGAACACCAGGAGAGATCCGTCACTTGCGTCAAGAGCTTTCGGATTTATCTAGAAACCTCGATGTAGTCCATGTATTGTAAGGATTTCGGCATGGAATAAAAGCAATTCATGAGCAGAAAATAACTCCAGATAGGGGCTATTATCTCCTACATCTAAGCGTCGAAAACAAGAAAATTTCGTGGTCCTCGTATGGTTGGCTCGAATCTCAGCGGGCGAATGAAAAATACACGAAGCTAGAACAGGAACTGAAGGGAAGACCGGGCGAACATGTGGTGTTGGTTAAGGCGGGATCGTTATCCGCGATCAAACGATCTTACCCAAGCTTCTTTTTGGACACCGGCCTCTTTTTGGATTTGCTGCAATCGGCATTGAACCCAGGCGCCACGGCCCTCCCGCTGGGGGGCGTTCCATAGATGGCAACTGCGTCAAGTGCGCGATTAAAATCGGCAGCATCCTCAGAGGCCCCAATCTCGCGAGCGGCCTCTATAAACCTCTCGCGCTGGGGCTTCTCATCCTTGGGTGACGGCCTTTTAGGGGGCATGGGGCAGTCTCATGGTTGAGGTTTCAGACTTGGAACATCTGTGCGCCCGGGGGGACCTCGAACTCGCGGATCGCCTCTGCGATGCCGAAATCAACCGCCTCTTGAGCGTCAAAAAACACATCTCCCAGCGCATGCTGGCTCCAACTGCTAGCGGGAATATTTGTATGGGACCGGATAATTGCCTCTACGCGAGCGTCTTCCCCTTCGATATAGTCCGCAGATGCCCGCATCTTGGTTGCCGTCATAGGCTCGCGAGGAGAAAGGGTAGATTTGTGGATCATAAAAGTGCCGTGGGCGCTGACATATCTCGTACTGCGATAGATGATACTGATCCTCCATTATATCCATGCAACTTAATAGGAAATGTCTTCAAGAAGTTATATAAAGCTATCCCGTCGGAAACCATGCCTCCGGTTGACTGGACAAGAAGATGAATCTCTTTTGCGCCGCCTTGAGTGGCCCCGCTCAGATTCGAAAATATTCTGCTGAGGCTATCTTGATCGATAGGGCCTCCCAGCGAAGCATAAACGACATCAGGAATAGCCATCCTCATTCCTCGCTTTCAAATGGCAGCCGGAGTTGCCGAGAATCGTCCTTGAACGCCCCGTGCGCAGCCCGTAGCGACACAGCCACCCTAGACTTGGGCGGCTTGCTCGCCACGAGTCGTTCGATAGGTCAGGCGCTTGCCTGCGGCGCCTTTGAGGGCGCGCTCGGCGCGGATCACGTCGTCGGCGCCGAGGCGCTGGCGATTGTTATACCGGAAGTCGAACTCGGCCAGATAACGGTGGAGATGCTTCTCCCCGCAGTGCTGATAAATGCCGAGCATCCCGCGCTTGAAGATGGAGAACACGCCTTCGACGGTGTTGGTGTGGACATCGCCGCGCACGTATTCGTCCTTCCCGTGCTCAATGGCGTCGTGGCTGCAGAACTCGGTGCCGACGCCCCAGTAGAGACGGCTCTCGTCGGTCAGCAACAGGCTCTCACGGTCGATGTTGGCGCGCACCAGCGGGACGATGTTGGCAACGGTCGCGCTCTCGACATGGAAGGAGCGAACCTCGCCACCGCGCTCGACAAGGCTCAGCACGGGCCGCTTGTGCCCATAGCCGCGCCAAGCCTTCTTCCGGCCTTCCTTCAAGCCGATGTAGGTCTCGTCCACTTCGACTTGGACGCCAGCGCCGCCCATGGGCTCAAGGTCGCCGCGCCGCATGGCCTCACGGATACGATGCGAGAGGAACCAAGCCGACTTCACGGTGATGCCGAGCACGCGGGCAAGCTGATGGCTGCTGATGCCCTTCTTGCTCGCGCAAAGCAGGTGGATCGCCTGCAACCACAAATGCAGGTCGAGGTGGCTGGCCTCGAAAATGGTGCCCATCCGAACGGTGAACGGCTTACGGCAGGCGTAGCACTTGTAGAGCCCCGGCCGGGTGGTCTTACCCGCCAGCTTGCCGACGCGCTCGGTTCCTTTGCAGTGCGGACAGAGAGGCCCATGCGGCCAGAGGCGCGCTTCGACGTATGCGAAGGCGGCGTCTTCATCGTGGAAATGTTTAGCGGAGAGAACGGACTTCGACATGGCTTGCTCCTATGAGCAAACCCTACATCCATGAGGTGGGTATGTCAAGTATCACATCGCCTACAAGAAAGAACGTTCTTCCCTGAATATTGCGGACAACCCCGCGCGATAGTCGGGATAGCTCCAGCTTATCCCGAGGGCTGCCTTCGTCGCCGCCGAGGACACGCGCCGGTTTTCGGCCCAGAAGCCCAGCGCCATCGGCGACATCGCGCGGGCCGCCTCGGCGAACGGCAGCAGCGGCGGCGGGGCCATGCCGAGCAGCCGCGCCGCTTCCTCCGTTACCGCGCGCGGCTCCGCGGGCAGGTCGTCGGCGAAATGCAGCACGCGCACGCCGGCGGGCGGGCGGGACAGCGCCGCGACGACGGCGCGGGCGATGTCGTCGCGGTGGATGCGGCTGAAGACATGGCCGGGCCGGTCGATCCGCCGCCCGCGCCCCGCGCGCAGTTC
>JAJXZC010000497.1 GCA_021780275.1 Pseudomonadota bacterium | reverse complement strand
AACGTCACATAGCTATAGATGTCGAGCCCCAGCTCTAATACGCGCCGTAGAATCTCGAACTGACGGTCGTAATCCTCGGGCGCAGCGCGAGTGTTGAAGGCGAAAGAGCGGGCATCGAAGCCTTTGACGCAGCAGACACGACCGTAGTTGCGATAGCGGCGCAGGAGCGCGAGATCGGCGGAAGAGAGCGCGTCGAATAGGTAGGTCGTGCTGAGGTTGTCGTCTGTCCAGAGATAGGTCGTCTCGGCCAGGCCAGCGTCGGTGAGCGCTCGCATCATCCACGGCGTCCATTCCGGCACAAGGTCGGGCGATCCTCCCGAGAGGTCGATGATCTGTGGCGGGTTGGGGATCTGTCGGTATAGGTCAACGAGTTGGTCGGCCGTGAACCACGACGACCGGCTGAGATCGGCTTTCAGCAGCTCCTCCGGCACGAAACAGTACCAGCAGCGCCATGCACAGGCAGCATTCTGAAACACCAGCGCGGTCATCATGTCCGGAACCGGCGCAATACCTAGCGCGCGGCAGGCCGGCGTGATCGGGAGTGAATTGGCTGGCCAGCCCTCGGCTGTCGCCAACCTGAAATGGCGAACGCGCCCGTATCCGTTGCAGTTGGCCGGAAGCGTGAGGTCGACCTCTTGGCCTGAGCCAGCGAGGCGAGAGATCAAGACGCGGCCGCCTTCGACATCGATGGCGCGCGCGCGTAGTTGCGCGGCGAAACGCTCGGTATCAATAGGCTTGGCCGTGCTCGTCACGGGTGCCGTCCCTCCGGACCGAGCGGCAGTCCGCGAGGACGGCGCGGCACCTTAATCGGCTCATCGGCTAGATCGGACAGCTTCTCGTCGAGGAAGAGGTCGACAAGGGTCGCGCAATAGTCAAATTCCTCGGCCGTCAGCGGCCGGCCCTTTGGGATGTCATGCCAGTATTCGAGGCAGGTTCGGCAGCATGTCGCGGTTGCATGCTGCGCGTAATAGATTGCATTGCCTTCGAGGGGGGTCTGACGACCGTCGCGGGGCGGCTGGGCGACCGCGAGATATTTGCGGAGGCGGTCACGGGCGGCGTCCTTTAGCGCGACGCGGCCCTTACGCTGGGCGTGGCGCATTGCGCCCTCGTCAACGGGGCGATGGAAAAAGTGGTGGCGTATCAGCTCATGCTGAAGCGCTTCGAAGGTATGCGCCGCATCGGCCTCGTCACGGCGATGCAGACGCTTCCAATCGACCAGGTCAGCCCCGCACGCTCGGCATTTGCCGCGCTGATCGGGGGTCATCTTCTTCAACTGCTTGAAGCAGTGCAGGTCGTTGTCGCAGTCGGTCGACGTGCATTTGATGTCGAGTGGCGGGGGCTTTTGGAATCCAGACATGGAAGACCTCATTGGAGCGCCCGATCGAGTAACTGCCGATCGAGCTCGTTATCGATGTCGTAAGGGAAGCGCTCGACGAAGACGTCACGTGCGATCGTCCAGGGATCGCCATCATCCGCTTGCAGGTTGGCCGCCGTGCCCCACCAGTTCACGCCCTGCCAGGAGAGACGGAAGGCGAGGTAGTTCGCCAGCGCGGCGGCGCTCACCCCGTTCTTCGCCGCGATCGTCGGGACGACGCTCTTCAGCCGCTCCACCGAATTACGCGCAGCTTGGACGCAGGCCTGCGCCAAGGTCTCGGCCTTGCCATTAAGCACGACATCGCCGGAAAACTGGCTTGCGGCGATCTCTTCGTCCGAGGTCCGTCGCTCGGCTGATGTTTCATCCGCCTCGAACACCTCCAGTGTGTCGGCTTCGGGGCGCTGGCCGGCATGAAAGAGCTCGTGCAGCAGATCGAACAGCCACCGAGCTTCGTGCCTCGACGTTTGTTTCAGGACGACGGCATTGCGGCCCTCGTAGCGCCAACAGGCGCCATGGAAGGTGCCGCGGTCGCGCAGCGGCAGAACAACGACGCCCAGATCCCAGGCGGTATGAAGCGCGCTCTTGAGATCGACAGTCTTGTAGGTCTCCTGGATGCGGCGATGCATAACTGCCGGGTCGGTTGGGATTTCGGCCTTGGGAAGCGATCGCGCCCCTTTGAGCGCGACGACGGCTAGATAGTTCGCGTAGGCAGCATAAAGGCTGGTCGTTGCCTGCGCGCGATTGCCGGGCATCTTGAACCGTGCTTCGGCCGCAGCGAAGCGCGGCGCGATCAGCGCCTGCGCGCCGAACACGTTGTCGCGCGTCCAGCCGAAGACGCGTTCGAGGACCGCGCCCGCTCTGGCGGTCAAGGCATAGTCGTCGTCTTCGCAGGCGACCTCGCCGCTGGCGCGCGCGGCGTCGGTCGACGGCAAGAGCCGCGACAACAGAAATTCGCGGTCAAGCCCGACCTGGCGCAGTTTGCTGACGAGCCCGCCGAAACTGTTGGGGGCCACCGGCAGGAGAATGTCGTTCTTGATGCGCACGCCCAGCGCGTTGGCGATCTCCTGCAGGCGCTGATAGCTGGCCGAGCCATAGCGCTCGGCCTCGTAGCGCTGGATTTGCTGCTCCTTGAGGCCGAGTCGGTCGGCGAGAGCTTTTTGGCTGAGTCCGCTCGCGATCCGCGCCTTGATGAGGCCGTCGGCCAGTTCGCCGAACGAGCTGATCGAAATCATCGTTAAGTCGGCGGACTTCAGGCGATCATATTCAGCAAGTTCAGCCTGCAGGTCGGCAAGCTGGCTCTCTATGGCCTCGCGTTCGGCCTGAAGCAGGCGCGGATGCACGTCCTCTCGCGCCGGGCCTTCGGTCAGCTGGCTGATGGCCTTGCGAAACCGGTCGGCCTCGCTCCGGGTAATCTTATACTGCCGTTCGTTGGTAATCATGGCAGGCTCCCGAGGTCGATGTTGACGACGCCTTTGGGCACGCCGTTACGATCCTTCATGAAGAAGTCGCGGTAGAGCACACCAGGGGCGGCGAGGAACGAAGCCGGAAAGAGCTCGCCTAGATATTTGGATTTCATAGCCGCTCGACCGTTGGTGAAATCGAGCAGCACAGGGTCGAGACGATAGGGGTCGACTCCTTGTGCATCCCAGGCTCCGTCATAGTCCTCCGGCAGTTCCTTGTGTGAAACGAAGCTTCCGTCGAGAAGCACCGACCGACAGCCTGCGCCCGCGAGATTTTGCAGAGCTGCAAGCAGGCCTCCCACGAGACGGGTGCGGTGGCCGTTGCAGCTGAAGCGTGACGCCACCTCCCTCCAGGGCGCATCATGCACCCCAGGGGAAAGATAGCCGGTCGAGGAATTGGCATCAGGAAGCATGACACAACAATATCGTTGGGTTATAAGTTCGTCAAGTGTTCTGCTTGGCATTGGCCTTTTCACCCACACGAGAGGACTGTCGAGAGGATGGGGCCTTGCTGCGGTCGAAGTTGCTGCTCAGGCTCCTCGAAGCGGACATTCGCAATGTCGGAGATGGGTCAACTCGCGCCACAGCAACGATGAGCCCGAGCGACCGCATCGTGCCGAACTCGAACATGGTGCCTATGCGCTCAAGACGATGACTGAGGCATCATCGAGTGCAGTCCGATCGTTGTTGATGAGGACGAAATACCATCCCCCGCTTCCAATGCGCTGATCCTTGGTCCGTCCGAGAGCCTGACGCCATCAACCCGTGAAGGGTCCGCTACGCGAGCGTGCGGCCTTGAGGCTTCGCCTCCGCGGTGATTGCGGCCCTCGGCCGGACACATCGGGCGCCTGTCGCGCGGGGGAAGGCCCCCCGCCTCCAGACAGGAGCCGGAAAAATGTCCCTCAACGACGCTCACGCCTTCGCCTTCAGCCTCGCCACCACACTCATGGTCGCCATTGTCATCTTCCAAGCCGGCGACGGCAGCCTTTCGGTCATTCCCGCCAACGAATATGACGGCGACACCGCCGCCATCATCCATGAATTCGATCCCTTCCAGCCCTGACGAAGGGGGCGCCTGGTCCGGCGAGCGGAACTTCCTAGCCGATTTCCGCTCCCGTGGCCGCTCATCTTCAGCTATGCTTCGCGTTGCGCCGTGGTGGTGGTGGAAGGCGCGACCGTCAGACCTTTTCTCACGGAGACCACCACCATGATCTTCCTTGGCATCATCTTCAGCATCGCGGCCATCGGCGTCCTCTGCTGGCTGCTGTTCACGCTTGCTATCTACGCGCTTCCAGCCTTCGCCGGCGTCACCGCCGGCATGTGGGCCTATGGCACCGGTGCCGGCTGGCCGGGCGGCATCGCGATCGGCCTGGTCGCGGCCGGGCTGATTTTCGGCGTCGGCCAACTGCTCCTCGCCTTCGCGCGGCCGCTATGGCTGCGCATCGCCATTGCGCTTGCCTTCGTCGCGCCTGCGGCGATCGCGGGCTACCACGCGACCCATGGCATCGTGAAGCACGCCATGCCGTCGGAGACCTGGC